>VGYP01000306.1 GCA_016872955.1 Planctomycetota bacterium | reverse complement strand
CGTACGATTGGGTTCTGGTGGAAGTGAACGTCTGCACCAGCGTGGCCGTGGTCGCACTGTCTTCCATCTTCGTCCAATAGAGTTTGGCAGGCGAGCCGCCCGAGTTGTTGCCCTCGAAGGTCACCGCCCAATGATACCAAGTATCGGGAAGGATGCCGGGGATCGAGGCTGTGGTGGTGAAGTTGTCGCTATTGGGCAAACCTATTGCGAAGGTTGGATTCGCCAAAGTATTTTGCAGACTTACAGTGAGTCGGCTCGGATCGTCGTCACCCGGAGCACCGATGATGGCACCGGTCTGCTGTGGTTTGATCAATCCTTCGATGGTAAACGGACCCGTGGTGCTGCCCAGCAGGCCGACCGAATTCTCTCTGGTGCTCTGGGTAGTCCCGTTCGGAGGAGCCCCCCACATGGTCCGACCTTTCCTGAACTCGAAGCGATCGCCTCCGATCCTCAGCGCCCCGGCCCCTCCGTACCCGGAGTATCCCGTGTTCGGGCCAGCCATGAACCCGCCTTGATAAGTAGAATCCGCGTAGCACTGGTCCAGCCGCCACGGGTTGAGAACTCCGCTGGCGTCTTGGGGGTAGGGACGGTCCGCGGCGTTCCACGACGTGGTCGCGGGCTCGTCGAAGTGCCACAGATGGACCGTATTCGCGTCGGCGACGTACGGCGACCTGATCGCGGCGGACGAAGGTCGCAAGTCACAGCACGAAACCGCAAGCATCAGTGCCGCGGCGAACCACTTATTGATATGCATCTAGATAGTCTCTGCTACTGCTTGAGATACCGCTGCCGGAGACACTCCCACCCATCGCCGTCGCCTTACGGCGGCGGCAGCGGATCCCGATGTTCAAGATGGCCGGAACCTGAGGAACCCGCACCTCCTTTAGGCTTACCGTAAACGCGCGGAACATGCAAGCGTTCGCCAGGGTAAGTCTTTCGCGTCTCTTTCTGCCGACCGGGATTCCCGGGCTACCGACAGGCGAAGCAGAGGCCGAAGCCCAAACTGGAGCCGTTTCTGCCGGTGATCCGGCAGATCCTCGAGGACGACGGCAAGGCGCCGACGAAGCAGAAGCACGCCTCCCGCCGGATCCTCACTTCGGAGCGCAGTCGAGCAGCAACACTGGGCCATCCGTGGTCGGCAGCGTGAATGCGTTGTGCGTCTGCATGTCGTTTTCACGGACTTGCCGGTTCCAATAACAGGGGCCATTCAACGCCTTGGGCTCGATCGCGAGGTAGAGGCTGCGCCGGCCTTCGTTGTCTGCGGCAATCACCGGCGCTACCACGGCCTCCACGCAGTCGGAGTCAAAGCTCACCGGCTGCAGGGGGTGCTCTTCCGCCGCCATGGCAGGACGGTCAGGCCACTTGAACTCATTCATATTCGGCCGGCCTTCAATCCGCCTGATGGCTCCCCAGTAGTCGGCGCCCGGCGGTGCAGCAAGCGCGTGGGTCGGCCGAAACAGGACCCGGAGGATCGGCGACAGCGTGGGTGACGCGTGCAGTCGTACCCGGGCGTGACGAACCTCACCGATCTCCGGCGGCAAATCGAACATCAGGTACGAGTGGACCGTGCCCTGATCGCCCGGCGTGTCTGCCCCACTGGAGACGGGCAGCTTCGGAAGATAGGCCGTCATGCCGACCAGCCTCAACCACTCCGTGCTCCAACCGGGGTGGTGAAGAAAGAGGTCACCGCCCGACACGACATGCCGCTCGAGGGGCCCGAGCCACTCGAGCGGGACAGCCCGCTCGAGCCCGGCGACGCCTGGCTGCTCCGGGATAGCCTTGATCATCAGATGATGGATACCGGTGGCAGCCGACTCGCTTCCCTTGACGTGGATCGACACCTGGCGCCGCGTCCCGGGAGCAATCTGCAGGCTTTCGCCATCCGGCAGTGATGCCTCAATGCCCGGCGGCGTGCCCACGGCAATCTTTCCTCGAAACGGCTCAGTTTGAAAATTCGCCACCGAAACGACGATCGTCTCCTCCGGCTTCGTGTTCCCGAGCCAAAGCGTGTCCGACGCCTCCATCCCCAAGGAGAGCATCTTCTTTGCCTCGACGATCAGCCCGTTGATCAGCGGTCCTTCCGCGGGCGTCGGCTGATCGCTCTTGGCGATCAGGTCCAGGAGCAGCACATCGTCAAGTTCGAGATCAAACTGCTTCCACACCGCCCGGTTGGCACCACCGGCTGCCGTGACGATGTCGAAATTTTCGAGTACCTTTTCACCGTTCAGGCAGACGTCGAATACCCGCTGGCCGGGCTTGTCGGCCGGCAACGCCGCGAAGCCCAGCCGCACCGTGAACTGCCCGCGTCCGTGCGCCGACGAGGTGACGGGAATCACGCATCTCTTCAGGCCCATGGCCGCGCAATCGAAAACAAACGGCAGGTCTGTGTCTTCGACCGGAGTATTGGTCGTGACGACCTGGCCATGATCCGCAAAGCCCCACTGGCCGCCGGTGCCGGATGGGTAGAAGAGGGTGGCCGGCTGGAACCGCAGTCCAAGTCGAGTCGGATTGGACCGCGGATGAGGATGGGCCCAAAGATTCCCGGCCGCATCGATCTGGTCGCCAGCCGCGCCGAAATTCAGGTGCAACCGCCGGGCCGGCATGGCCGAGCCACCCTGGAAGTACGTGTACGGAGTCGCCGGTTCGACGGGCATCTGCGTCATGGCAATCGTGTAGGGGAGCGACCATGGGCACTTGCAGCCACTGTTGAGGGGTGGCTTGAGCATCATCCCTCCTCCGCTCCCCGTATCGGGCGCGCATGACTGCCGGTGACTCCAAAAGACATACATGCCCCGGTCGCGTAGCAGGTCCTGGTAGCCAAACCCCATGCTGCGGCCGAAGAGAAAATTGCCGCTGCCGTTCGATCCGCCGCACTGCTTTCCGTAGCGGACCCATGACCAGTCTTCTTGTTCACCGCTGATGGGGTGCCGGCTTTGCTTGCGGCGGCCGGTCCGCAGGTCGTATGCCCACGGTTCCGCATAGATGGTGTCCGCGGTGATAACCGGAAGAAATCGGTAATCACCGGGCTTCTTCCAGAGCAGGCCGCCGGTCGCGCCGTCGTAGACGGCAAGTTGATGCCGGCGAAATCCCCCCCCCGACCAGCCGCCCCAATACTTCTCGCCGAACCGCATCGAGAGAACGAGCACACCGGCGTGCGCGGCCACCGCGTGGTCACAGTCCTTCACATCGACGCCGCACTCGTACAGGATCTTCCCCGTCAGGGCGTCGATGGTTGTCAGAAGCCGGATACTGTGCCCTCCCTGCCGGAAGTCTGCCAACCGCGCGGAATCGTTTTCCTTGGTGATGCAGGCTTCCAGATCGGCAAGGGCCTTTTGCCGCTGCTGGTCGTCGACGTCGCCCCCCAGCAGATACAGCCGGCCGTCGGCCAGGGCGCTCCAACCGCCGAAGCGATGCCCCTGGCCGGGCCCGCCCAGGACCCAGCGCGTGCCACCCGTCTGCGTGTCGATGGCGAACATGCACCGCCAATCATTCCCTCCGTTGCCGGTCCCCCAGATGGTTTCGCCGTCCGCGCTGGCCGCCAGCATCCCCCAGGACGCATCGGGGAGCGGCACGGGGTAGCTCCGCACCTCCTTGCCCGTCCAGAGATCACGACGCACGCAACGTTTCTCCGACGGAATC
>VGYP01000305.1 GCA_016872955.1 Planctomycetota bacterium | reverse complement strand
GTGTTCCGCCAGCACGATCGCCAACGAATAGGCTTCCTCACCGGAGGCCGCGGCAGCGCACCAGACCTGCAGCGGGCGGCCGGCTGCGGTGGCGCGGGCGGTCGCCAGGGGAAGAATCTCGGCGGCCAGGAGCGAGAAGTGCTCGGGCTCGCGGAAAAATTGGGTGTGGTTGGTCGAGATGAGGTCGACGAGGCGTTCGGACTCCTCGTCATCCTGGGCCTCGAGAAGGCGGCAGTAGTCGTCGAACCCGACACCGCCGAGTTCCCGAAGACGCCCAGCGAGCCTGCCGGCCACGATGGCCCGCTTCTCGGGGCCGAGGTGGATGCGGCTGCGGCGGTAGACGAGCCCCGCCAGAAAGGCGAAGGCCCGGTCGGAGAGCTCTGGTTCCGTAGGCGACATGGGCCGGACTCGAACGGTGATGGGGGTCAGCATCGTATGCCGCGGCCCGGGAGACGATCCACGGTGAAGCCAGGCCGAGCCCACCACCCGTCAGCGGCTGTGCCCGATCGCGACGACGATTCGCCAACCGGTCTCTCGTGGTGCAGTCCAGTCACGGAAATCAGCCCGCCCATCGCCACCGCGCTGCGGCGGCAGCCCATGAAGCGGTTTTTCAGACGTCAATCGAAGTCCTTGAAGTGCCGGTCCTCCGCGTCCGCCAGCGACCCGCGGATGGACTCGTCGCCAGGCATCGGAATCCGGTGGGGCACGGGGGACAGCGGTCCGGGGGATGGAGGCCTGCGACTCGTCGTGACCGGCGGGCGGGGCGGGAGCGAGTCGCTGCCGATCCGGCGTCGGCCGGGCACGACGAGGGACCTGAGCCGATCGACCACACCTCGCACATGCGCCGCCTGCCCGGTCAGGTCGGCCGCGGCGCCGGCCCCCTCGTCGGCGCGGGCGGCGTTCTCCTGGGCGACCTGATCGAGTTGGTTTATCGCCGTGCCAATCTGGCGGATTCCGTGCGACTGTTCGTGGGCGGCGGTGGCGATCTCCGCCACGTACTTGTTGGCGGTGGTCACTCGCTCGGCGATCTCGCCGAGTGCCGTTCCGACGCGGTGGCAACTGGCCTCGCCGCGGCGGCTGCTCTCGAGCGCCGCCTCGATTCGTCCCGCCGTCTCGCGGGCGGCGGCCGCGCTTCGCTGCGCCAGCGACCGGACCTCGTCGGCCACGACGGCGAAGCCCGCACCAGCCTCGCCCGCCCGGGCCGCCTCGACGGCCGCGTTGAGGGCCAGAATGTTGGTTTGAAAGGCGATCTCGTCGATCTGCCTCACGATCTTCGCGACCTCGACGCTCGCCGCCCCGATGGACTTCATGGCCGCCTCCATCTCGGTCATCGTGCCGGTTCCCGCAGCGGCGGCGGCACGAGCCTGCTGGGCAAGTTCCTTGGCCTGGGCAGCGTTGTCGGCGGTACAACGGATCGTCGCCGACATCTGCTCGAGGGCAGCGCTGGTCTCGGCGATCGACGAGCCCTGCTCGGTGCATCCCGACGCCAACGTGCGGCTGATGGAGGCGAGTTGGCCCGATGCCTCGGCCGTGCGGGTCGCCCCTACCTCGAGGGTGTCGGCGATCTCGCGAAGCACGCGTTTGGTCGCGCGGCTCAGGGCCGTCGCCAGGCACGCTCCCAGGATCGTGGCGACCGCCACGGCGGTCCCGATGACGATGAAACTGCGTCGCACCTTGTCGCGAGCCTGGGTGACTTCCCGCGTGGCGAAGCGGACGTTGTATTCGATTCCCTGATCGAGATTTTCGACAACTGCCTTGGCGGCTGGCTCCACCTCGTCGCGCATCAGCTTTCTGGCCTCCGTGTCCTTGCCCTCGGCGGACAGCGACAGCACACGTTCGGCCGCGGCCAGAAACCGATTCCCGTCGGACGTGGCCGCCACAAAGATCCTCCGGTCTTCGGCGTCGCTGACCAAAGCGGCGTAGTCGGCGCAGAGCCTCGCTCGATCACGGACGGCGGCGGCGAAATCCGCCCCGCAGGCCGCCAGGAGTTCACGATCGCGGTCCACGGCCGCGAGCAGCGCCGTGCGGACCGCCGTCATGGCGACGAAGGTGCTCTGGGTGATCCCGCTCAGGGTCACGACCGAGGGCAGGGAGTTGCCCGACAGGACGTGGACGTGGTGGTCGATGGACGTGATCCGCCACAGCGATACCGCGCCGAGAAGCACGGCGCTGCCGACAAGAATCAGCAGCCCGATGCCGATGCGTTGGGGAATCGTGAGGGTCCTCATGGAAAAGCCTTCAGGGGTCGGTGCCGTCCGCCGCGGCGACCGCATCGAGGTCGATGAGGGTCGTGACACCCTGCCCACGCTGGGCCATGCCCACGATGAACCGGGTGTCGATGGCCCCACCGAAGTCCGGCGGGGCGACGATGTCGCCTTGGGAGCGGGCGGCCACTTCCTCGACGCCGTCCACCACGACGGCATAGGGTCGGGTGCCACCCGAGGCGGCGGCGACCTGGGTGATCACGATGCAGGTCCGGTCGTGGTCGGGGGCCACGGTCAGGCCGAAGCGGACGCGCAGGTCGACGATTGGGATCACCTTGCCGCGGAGGTTGATTACCCCGCGGACGTGCGGCGGCATGTTAGCGACGGGAGTGATCGGACAGATGCGGATGATCTCGCGGACGGTCGTGACGGGCACGCCGTACGACTCGCCACCGAGCGTGAAGGAGAGATACTTCCCGGGGCGGGCGACCGGCTCACGCTCCGGTGTCGAACGTCTTTCGGGGGGCTGTTCGGGCATCCTCTTCGGTGGCATCAAGCCGCCGACTCCTTGAACCGTCTGCCAAGCCTCACGAGCGCCGTGGTGTCGAGAATCAGACCCACCCGACCGTCGCCGAGGATGGCAGCCCCCGCGAAATCCGTACATCCGTCGAAGGTTTCGCCCAACGACTTGATCACGACTTCCTGCTTACTGATGAGGGCGTCGACGAGCAGGCCACGTTGGTCGTGGCCGGCTTCCAGCACGACGACAATGCCCTCGGTGGGGTCCTCGCAGCCCGCGATCCCGAGGTGGCGGCCGAGCCGCAGCAGCGGCAGTTGCCGGCCTCGGACATCGACGAGCTCACCCCTGCCGTGCACGGTCGACACACGTCCGGCCAGCGGGCGGAACGACTCCCGGACGGAGAGCGCTGGAATCACGAACCGTTGATCGGACACGGTGACGACCAGACCCTCGATGATGGCCAGGGTCAGTGGCGTGGAGATGGTGAACGTCGTGCCCTGGCCCGGGGTGGAGTCGATTTCGACCTTGCCCCGGATCCGCTCGAGATTCCTGCGGACTACGTCCATGCCCACGCCCCGCCCGGACACTTCCGTGACGCTTTCCGCCGTCGAGAATCCCGGCGCGAAAACTAATTCCAGAGCGTCACGGTCATCGATGGCGGCCTCGTTGGGGATCAGGCCCCGTTCGACAGCCTTGCGGCGGATGCGAAGCGGGTCGAGGCCACGGCCGTCGTCGCCGACCTGGATCACGACGTGGCCCCCTTGATGAAAGGCCCGCAGCACAATCGTGCCGGTCTCCGGCTTACCGGCCGCGTGACGGTCCGCCGGTGATTCGATGCCATGATCGACGGCGTTGCGGATCATGTGCACCAGGGGATCGCCGAGCTCCTCAATCAGCGTCCGATCGATCTCGGTATCCTCCCCCT
>VGYP01000304.1 GCA_016872955.1 Planctomycetota bacterium | reverse complement strand
GAGCACCCGGGGGAAATCCTGAGGGAGACTACCCGCTGCGGTGTGTGGGCGGCAACGTGGCCGGTCGTCGCGGTCGACGGCCTACCGCACAAGCGTGCGAAACCGCACGAATCCGCCCGCGCCGGCCGGCAGCGGAGCCGTCAGTCGCCACGTCAGCACAACAGCGCCATCGTCGCCCGTCTCGGTGGCGAACTCTGCCGGCAGGCTCGCGGCGGCCGACCCCGGCACGAACCGCAGCCGCTCGGGCAGGGCGTCCGCCAGCGTGATCGCGGTCAGCGGGCGGTCGCCGGAGTTGAGCAGGTAGATCGTGAAGTCGAGTTCCTCGCCGACCCGTGCCGTGTCGGCGCCCGCCCGCTTGCAGAGGGTCAGTTCCGCCCGGCCCGGCTCCTCGAAGCGGAGCGTCGCCGTGCCGCGATCGGCGGCCACGACCTCCGCCGCCTGCTCGTTGACGAGCACATTGGCCGCGGCGATGCTGGTCCAGGCGATGGGCACGTCGAAGCCGACCATCGCGAAGGGCTGCTCGCGACCGCCGGCCAGGTCGAGCGACTCGGTCGCCAATCGTTCGCCAGGGTGCTCGATGCCGTCGTGCGCCCTCGGCAGCGCGCCTTGGTCGACCGCCAGGGCCGCCAGCCGCTCCTGGACCGCCACGCCGGGCAGCGCCTTGCGGGCCGCGATGGGCGCCAGGCTCTGGACGTCGTCGCAGACGAGTTGCCGGTCGATCTCGTAGGCCACGGGCTCCTCGTTCACCAGCCCGCCGAGGCCGAGCGGCGCCGACTCCTCGAGCGGTCGCACCACCTCGCGGACGGCGGCGAACCTCGGCGCGTAGACGCAGGCGCAGTTCGACTCCACCACCTCGACACGATCGGCCTCGGGGCCGTCGTCGGCGGGGCGGAAGCGGGCCACGGTGTCGCCGGCCGTGAGGTTGGCGAGACCGGCCTCGCCAACCGCCTTGGCCGGAGCGGCGTGATCGCCGCCGTCGCAGACGAGGCAGGGCCTGACGACCGGAATCGCCCCGTGCCCCGTCGAACAGACCGCCGTCTCCCAGGCCGTGGTGGGCCGGGCATCGCCCCGGCAGGCGCCGTCCCGGCAGGGGGCGGCCCACGACGCTGGGACGGCGGCGGCCGACAGTCGGGGCAGGGGAGAGCAGGGGGGCTCGAGGCCCGCGTGCACGACCCCCTCGTGGCGACGCGGCCGTGCCGCCGTGGTAGTAGTAGTGGCCGGCGTGACGTCGACGTCGACGAGCGCCGCGGTCAGCGAGACGGAGTGGGCCGCGTCGCGCGGAGCCACGTCGGCGGGCAGGACAGTGACGGCCGAGACGCCCGTCGCGAGAGGCGCGGTCAGGGACCGGCACGACGCCAGGATCAAGGTGGCCGTCGCGATCGCCAGCACGCGGACCCAGCGGCCGTCGCTCATCGCAGGCTCCCCGCCGCCGGCAGGCGGTCACCGATCACGACTTCGGCCACCGGATCACCCAGCGTGCGGGCCACGTCGAAGGCGTTGTCACCAGGGCGGACGTCGAACCAGCCGCCCGACACCAGTTCGGGTTCCTCGTGCTCGCAGGCGAGGTAGACGACGCGGCGCACGAACGATCCGCCCAGAGCGGCGTCGATGTCATCCCGATCGATCGCGACCTCGACGGGGAATCGCCAGTCCATCCCCACCGGTGTAGCGAGCTTCGCGACGATCCGCAGGGAGGGAAAGAGTTCCTCCCCCTCGCGTCCCTCGATGCCGCCGATCCGCAGCCGGTAGGGCTGTCCCACGACCAGCCCGATCCGCAGCGGGCCCGACTGCAGGGGCAACCATCCCTCGGCCGTCTCGATGGCCAGAAGCGATCCCGGCGGACCGCTGATCGAGACGGGCTGCACATCGTGGGGCAAGACCGATTCCGGACGGGGACCGGGCTGGAGTCGCCCGGGGGCGCCAATCGCTCCCGGTGCCATGTCGGCGGCGATTCCTTCTGCCGCCCTCGCTGTGGCCACCCCGGGGTCGTGGACCCATGGGAAGGCGTCGACGAGGACGATGATCGCCAGCAGCCCTCGGGCGAACTGCAGCACGGTCCCGGTCCGGAATGGTGTCACGTTCGTACAGGTGGTGGGGTGGAGGCTCCGTCGGATGGGCCGCCGGCGCGATGGCGAACGACGGGCGGCCATGGCGTTGTCGTCTCTGGCTGGTCGGTCGAAGGGGTCGCTGGCGTCACTCCATCGGTGCAGGCGGGCAGGACAGGTCGTGCGGTGAGCCGGGCACGATCCGCCCGGGGCCCAGGGCGTCCGGGTCGGGCCCGCCGTTGTCGACGAACCGCGTCCGCGACTCGGGCGGCTGCTTGAGATGGATGTGCGGCACGTCCTGACGCTCGGACACGTAGGCATGTCGCGCGGGCTTGGGATAGCTCAGGCCCGGAGCCTGCTGGACATGCAGGCCGACTCGATGCGAGGGCGGCGGCAGATGCACTTTGGTGTGGTTGGTGATCGTGTGCCGTTGCAGGCCAGCGGGCACCCCGAGCGGCACGTGGGCCGGACCGGGGAGGCCGATCGGCGTGCCGACGTGCGGCATGCCGTACTGGGGCACCGTCGCCCCCGCCAGGAAGGCCGGCGGCAACGCCGCCGGGGCGCCGCCGATCGGCATGCCCAGCGGTCCGTCCACGCCACAGGCGCCGCCCCCCGCTCCTCCCGCACCGCCGGCACCGGCACCAGCCAGTGGCGTGGCGATGGTGCCCGGTCCCCGCGACTCGAGGTCCTTGTTGCCGATCCGGATGATCGCCAGGATCGAACCCCGTCGGTCGGCTTCGACGACCGGGTCGACGCCCGGATCCAGGCGTGTGCTAACGAGCGTCTCTACGCCCGGCACCGCCAGTTCCTGGTATTCGGCGTCTGGCAGGTAGACGACCTTGGTGACGAAGTTGCCCGTGGTCACCTGATCGAGATCCTCGTCGGTGAGTTGGAACGGGATCGCATTGTGCGCGAGGTACGCGGCCGTGCGCGGTGTCACTGGCGCGACCTCGAGCGACGGGTAGAGTTCGATGCCCTCACGGCCGGGGACGTCGGTGAGCTTGAGCCGGTAGATGCCGCCCTGCGGGAAGTCGTAGCGGCCGGGCATGACCAGCGGTTGGGAGTCGAAGGTGCCGACGGCGGTGATGTCCCAGCGGACCTGCATCGCCTCCAGGCCGACGAAGCCGATCTGGGACGTGGGGGCGAAGTTTCCGAAGCCCGCCATCCCGGCCATTCCGGGGCCACCCTGGCCGGCGGCAGCCAGGCTTTCCTCGTACGAGACCGGCGAGATGATGCCCGGTCCGGGGCCCTCGACGCCTGGTCCCGGATGGTGGAGCATCGCCGCGGGCGGCAGCATGTTGGTATGCGGCGTGGCCGAGGGCCGCAGCTGGGCCAGTCCCGTGAACGGCGAGTTGGCGGGGATGTGGCAACCGCTGAGTGCGGCGGCCAGGGACATGCCGACGAAACCCTGCAAGCGGCGGTCGGTCATTGGCGCAGATCTCCGGGGCGTATTTCCGGCTTGGGTCGGCCGACTCCGAATCCCTACACTCGGGCCGAGGTGCCGGAGCGACGGGTCGAAGACGGTGTTCCTCACCGCCGTTCCATCGACCTCTCCGGCGCCATTCCTTTGGCAAAATCGGAACAGTCACCCTCATCGTGATGACCAT
>VGYP01000303.1 GCA_016872955.1 Planctomycetota bacterium | reverse complement strand
AGCGCCGAACAATCGCGTCGGCCAGCCGCGTTCCGCGGCCGGCGACCAGGCGGACGCCACGTCCAGGCCGGGGGGCAGCATCAGCATCGTCTGCAGTTCGAGCACGGGCATGTCGATACTCGAGGCGACGTCACCGATTCGCCACCAGCCGGTGCGGCCGTCGCCCTCCACGGCGCCGCGGATCACGACTCTGATCCGACCGTGACCACGGGTCAGCGGCACGGTCAGCACGGTCGCATCGGTGCCCAGTGGCGTGGCCGTGACGGCTTCGTCAGCCACGGTCACGCCCTCGACGCTCATGCCCCGCGGCAGGGTCACCGTCGCCGCGTCACGCCCCTCGTTCTCGACGTCAAAGCTGGCCTCCCACTCCAGCCCCCCCGATTCGTGACACCAGACGGTCGTCTCGTGCTTCCAGGCCCAGGCACGCGGCACCGCCATCGCCGGGGGAGCCGCCACCTCGGCCACCGGCCCTGCGACCAGTGACCGGGGCGACCCGTAGGCCAGTTCCACGACCGTCGTGTCGGCTCCCGCCACGGCGGGAAGCTCGCGGAGTTGATGATTGAATAGGGCAGGCCTGCGGCCTGGCTCGCCCCGCACGGTGACGGTGCCGCCGGGACGCTCTGCCGCCTCGACCCAGGCCAGCGGCACGGCCGACTCCGTCTCGAGGGTTACCGTGCGAAACGCCCTGAAGCTGACCGCCGCCGCGGTCGCCGGCCTCAGTTCGACCAACCACGATTCGGCCACGGTCGCCTCCGACTGCAGTTCGCCGCGCATTGCGTCGCCAGCCTCGAGCGGCTGTGCCGCCAGGGTCGTGCCGTCCCCGGCCGCTGTCGACCACTCGAGCCCCGACCCCATGGCGGTCGAGAAGTGGATGACCACGGCATCGAGTTCGCCTGCTACAGGGCGGCAGGTGAAGTTGAAGTTCTCGGCCAGACGATCGCCACGGGCGACCAGATCGATCGTCACCTCGGCCTCGACAGGAGGCCTGCGCCGCAAGAGCCTCGCGCGAATCGCCGGGACCCGATCACCGGCACGGATGCGGACGCGGGGCGGTGGTATCGCGACGAGTTTCTCCAGTCGCTCGGGCACCGGCTCGACGCCGAGCGTATCCCCGATCGGCTCCAGCACGGCGGTCGGACCAAGTTGAAACTCCAGCACCGCCGTCTCGCCGGCGAACCGCACCATGTCCATGTCGGCGCTGGAAAACTCACTGCCGAGGGGCAACCCCGATCGGTGCCCCGTGATCCGCAAACCCAGGTCACGGCGCGGCGTGGCCGCGACCGACAGACCGATCCGCAGCTCGCTGCCCCGGGGCGAGCGGGCCACCCGCCACTCCAGCGTCCGCTCCGCAGGGTCGCCTGGAGTGCCGCTGTCGCGGCCCAGCGCCCCGTCGACCGCCTCCACGGAGTCGATGATCCAGCCAGGAGCGACGTCGGCCACGATTCCGAAGGCCTGTCCGGCCACGACGCGGACGTCGACGGCGGTCTTGCCGAGCACCGTCCCCGACGAGATGTCGACCAGGGTCGCACGCGCGACGTCGAGCGTGGCATCGCGGGGCCCGAACGCCATCCGCACCTCACCGCCCGGCGACTCGTGCTCGAGGTCGATCCGCGCTGGCTCGATGCCCGTGCCCGTGACCGCCTGGCGGACGACCGGCACGGGCCAGGCCGCCGCCGTGGCTGGTGAGACGGCGCGGCAGTGATCGAGCTCGACCCGCTGGACGGCGAGGGCAGGGTCGAGCGACAGCCGCGTGTTGCATCCACTCCAGCGGGCCGCGGACGGCTCGACCAACGGCACGCGGGCGAGTCGCCCGGGAGCGGCGGGCATGACGCCGCTGACGACGATACGACCGGTCGACCCGCCGAGCGACGCCGGCACGTGGATCGTCAGTCTCGCGTCTGCCAGTGCCCACAGAATGGGTTCGCCCGACGCCTCGGCAACGACGTCGTCGACCACGAGGCCGGCCGACACGGTCACCTCCATCGTCCCGCTCATCCAGGGGGCCGTCGGTTCGAGGCGGGTGACGACCCGCGCTTGACGGCCCTCGATGTCGATGGCATTCCAGGCACGCACCCGCGGCGGCCCGTGACGACCGCCGTCGATCCAGAGGCCGATGCCCTGACCCACGGACGTCGGCCCGAGCGCGAGCCGCCAGCGCGGCCTCCCGGCCGCAGGCGACTCGATCACGGTGGTGGCGGCCGCGGGGCCCGCGAGCACCGGCCTCATCCCTTCGGGCAGTTCGAGGTCGACGGTCGTCGCGAGCGCCGGCATGAGCGGCAGGTGAAGGGCGGCATCGATGGCCGTGCTGGGGACACGCAGATCGCAGCTGTAGCGGCCTGGCCCGGTCGTCCGCACGGCCGCCGTGCCATCGGGCATGCAGAACACCGCCGCGTCACCGGTGCCGGCCGGCGTCCGGATCGTGCACCGCCCGGCCGCAACACGGCCCAGGGAAATCTGATTCGGCAAGCGTGCCGCCGGATCCGCCAGTTCGAACTCGACCGTGCCCGCGAGGCGTCCTTCCGCATCGAGCGTCAACTCGTACCGCACGTCGACCGCCGACACGGTCCGAAAGCTGCCGGGCGGGCCGCCGAGCCGGGCAATGGCGTCTTCGAACTCCGCCGTCGGCATGGGGATGTAGCGTCCTCCGCCGAGCGGCACGTCGGCCAGTGATCCGACCGGCACGTTCACGCGCACGAACCGCAGTTCGTCGGGCTGGTCCACCGCGTCGGCGTGCGCCAGACACGAGACCCAGCACGCAACGACCAGACATCGGACAGGCGTTGCCTGGATCATGCCTCGGCCTCCCCCGCCATCGATTGTCGACCGCCCTCCAGCGAGGATGCCACGACGAGCGGCTCGAACGGGGCGGCGGAGCGGGTCAACGAGCTGGCCGATGCCACGGCCGGCCGCGCGGGCCGACGCAGCGCGGGCTGATCGAGACGTCGTAACGCCGCGGCCAACGCCGCCAGCGCCATCCCCGGCGACGCGGCCTGCACGAAGAGGGGCGATGCGTCGGGGAATGCCACCGCCAACACGACCGCGCCGGCGGCCAGACCGAGCAACGCAGCCGGTCGCCGCCACCCCGGCAGCGCGATCAATGCCATGCCCACGGCGAGTGCCAGCCCCGAGGCGACCAGCACGAGCAGCCACGTGGGCACCACCCAGGCAGTCGCTGCCCCGGGAGGCCCGATGCCCGCGTACACCGCCCGCGACTCGTGAAGCGGCCAGACGGAGGCGGACCGGTCGCCGGCTCCCGCGGGTCGGTCGATCGCACCGGCGACCCAGGCCGCCAGGTCCGCCGACGAGACCACCGGCTCTCGCCCCCAGCCATAGCCTCGCCAGACCCAGCGCTGCTGGCTCGTCCAGCGGCCAGGCATGCCGAGGAGATGATCGCCACGGATCACGCCCACCTCCCAGGCGAAGCGTCGCTGGATCACGTCAGCGGCGAACCCGGGTGGCTCGAGCCACATCGGCCAAGGCAGGCCCAGGCCCGCCACGCGACCGCCCCAGGGCGCGACCACGCGGAGTTCGAGGAGCCTTCGCACCCGACCGGCGGCCGGCATGTCGATCGTATACCGACCGTCGCCCTGGCCGTCCAGTGCCACCGTCGCACCGTCCAGCCGCGCCTCGACCGACGTGGCCTTCGCCGCCCCGGGCAACCGCACCTC
>VGYP01000302.1 GCA_016872955.1 Planctomycetota bacterium | reverse complement strand
CGGCCTGCTTGTCCGGCTGACCCGGCAGGAAGCGGTTGACGGTCGCGGTGCCGCCGTCGACGACCACGACGATCGAACGGCCCGCTTCGGCGCGGAGGCCGCGTGCCACCGGGTGCTCCGAGCCGAAGAACACGAACTCGCGGCGGTCGCGGCGGGTCGCGTGGATGAGCGGCGTGCCGCCGACATCAAGCACGTGGAGCCGACAGGCGTCGCCAAACGACTCGCCCCGGACCAGCAGCATGTCGGGATCGAGCCGCTCGAGCGCGCGGAAGGCGCCGTACCGGGTCTCGACGCTCCGGCTGGCGAGCAGGGTCTCCAGCGCGTCGATGCCGTGGGCGTCGTCGATCACCGCCAGCGCGGCCAAGGCCGCCGGACGTGCGCTCCGCAGCGATCGCGCCGCCTCGGCGAGGTGACGCGCCGCCACCGACTCGCCCAGGTAGGCGAGCGCTTCCGCCGCCGCGAAGCGGACCTCGGCATCGTCGCTGTCGAGCGCCTGCTTGAGGGTCGGGATTCCGTCCTTGCCGATAGCCTCGAGCCGCAGTGCGGCGGCGGGCGCGGTGACGGGGTCTCCCAACTGCCGGGCAAGCAGTTGCATCCTGGCGTGGCGGCCCTCGGGGGGCTCGATCACGGCGATGGACTGCACGGCGTGGATGTAGCGAGGCAGATTGTGTCGGTAGAGCGACGGCACCTCCAGCGCGATGTAGCGATCGGTCTTGGGATTGGCGACACCACGCTTGGCACCCCGCACGACCGTGTGGAAGCGGCGATTGATCCAGTCTCCCAGTCGCTTCGATATCGCGAACGAGCGGTGCTCGGCGGCGATCACGAGCCCGATCTCACGGTCGGCCAGGATGACGCCTCCCCCCGGAACGATCGCGCGGAGCCGTGACTTGGAGTCGAGCGTGCCGCTCGACGCGGGGTCGACGAGCAGCGCGCCCTCCGCGATTCCGAGTTGGTGACCATCCCGGATCGTGTTGGCGACCACCGCCTTCTCGGCCAGGCGTGTCTCCATGAGCCAGCCGCCAGCCAGGCTGGTCGTGTCGTTGTTGGCCGGCACCTCGACGGTGATGTCGAATCGATCACCCTTCCTGCAGCCGGCCGGCAGGTAGCCGTGTGCCCAGACCAGTGAGGTGCCGAGCGACGCCAGCAGCGTGTTGGGATCGACCACGCCGCGGGCCTGCATGTCGGCCAGCAACGCGGACCGCTGGGGACCGGGGGGCGGATCGCTGCCGGTGTCGGCCAGCCCGGTGATCAGCGCGGCTGCCTCGATTCGCTTGGCCGCAAGTCCCCAAGGCGAGGTGTAGTCACCGACGAGCTTGGTGCCCGCCTCCAAGCTTGCCAGCGCCTCGATCTCCGGACTCTGGCTGCGGATCGCCGGCCCGGCGCAGCCACCGAGGACGGCGGAGGCGGCGACAAGGAGGAGCCACGCGGACGCGACGAGGCGGTGGCGGACGACGCGGACCATGCCGGACCTTCCTTCCCTGAGCGCAGGCGGGCCGCACGGCGGACGCTCGCCGCCGGCCAAAACGGGTGGGAGGGTAGGGGCCGGGGAAGGAGAGGGTCAAGGGTGCTTTGGGATCGGCGAGGACGCTGAAAAACCGCCTGTTCGACGCTCCAGATCACCTTGGCCGCGCCGCGGGGGCGTGCTAGTGTCCGATCCCCCAGAGCGGACCGGGCATCGTGTCGGCAGTGGAGAGAGATCGTGACAGCGTTCGACGGAAGCGGGCTGGGTGTCCACGTGCGGTGGATGATCCGCCGCGACATGGCGGAAGTCGAGGCGATCGAGCGGGAATCGTTCGAGTTCCCGTGGTCGGAAGAGGACTTCACCCGCTGCCTCAGTCAGCGAAACTGCATCGGCATGGTCGCCGAGATGGCCGACTCCGTGGTCGCCTTCATGATCTATGAACTGCACCGGGCGAAGCTGCACGTCCTGAATTTTGCCGTGCTGCGGTCTCACCGCAGGCTCGGCATCGGCAGCCGGATGATGGAGAAGCTGATCGGCAAGCTGACGCCCGATCACCGCGGCCGCATCCTGCTCGAGGTGCGCGAGACGAACCTGCCGGCCCAACTATTTTTCCGATCGCTGGGATTCCGGGCGACGTCCGTCCTCAAGGATTTCTATCAGGATTCCACCGAGGATGCGTATCTGATGCAGTTCCAGGCTCCAGCCATTGCCACCGAGCATCGCATGGCGGGCTGATGGTGTCAGCGACGCGCTGCTGACAGACGGCGGTCCACGGCCACAACGCGGTCGCGGAGCTGCCGCAGCGATTCCCGCGGTGAGTCCGCGACCGCGAACAGCGTGCATACCGGCCGCCCCTGGGGAATCACCTGCGGGGGTGCGGGAATGTCGGCGACCGCGGGCCAGCCGGCGATCGCCGCGCCGGCCGCCGTCCGCAGTGCGGCCAGGGTGCCCTCGTCACAGACGAGTTCACGGTGGGCGAAGAGGATTGCCTTCGACCAGGTGCCGCGCCGTGACCAGGTGGCGGGAGAGAGCGGGGCGAGGCGTCCGCAGGCGGCGAGCTGGGCCGCGGCCAGTGACAGACCGGTCGACCGCTCGATCAGTTCCATCGAGGCGGTGGGCCGTGGGTTGACCTCGATCACGTGCACGACGTCGCGGTCGATCACGAGGTCGACGCCCACCAGGCCGACCAGCGCGAAACGTCCGCTGAGCAGCCGACCGATCGCCTCCACCTGTCGCAGGATGCCGGCAGGCAGGCTACCCGGGTCGATATCCAAGGAGCCGCAGTAGCAGAAGCCCACCGCATGACACCAGCGGCGGCCCAGCAACTGACGACTCGCGCCGATCAGCCGGGTGCCACCTGCGGTGATCAGGAACGAGGCGGCCGCCGCCCGCCCCGCCACCCGCCGTTGCCAGACGAAGGGGGCTACCGCGCCGGCATGGTCGCGGCTCGTCGGCCGCGGGCCGTGCCAGGGCGCGATGCCGTGCCCCCCTGCCGATTTCCGCGGCTTCACCAGCCACGACCCGTCTCTCGGCACGCCCGTCGGGTCGGTGCGGCAGGCGGGCGCCGACAGGCCGGCGCCCCGGAGGGCGGCCGCCAGCGTGGGCGGATCGCGAACGGCCGCGACGGCGTCCGGTGGACAGCCGGCGAGCGGCCGGTGCGCCGCGATCGTCTTTAGGACGTCCGGATGGTTCTCGAGCGCCCCGGAATAGATGCACGCCGCAGGCGGCAGGGCCGCGATCACGGCCGGCAGCGCGGCCGGGTACGGCTCCGCCACGGTCGCCGACGCGGCGATCCCGCGGAGATCGAGATCCGTGAACACGTCGACCGCGTGCACCTCGAGGCCAGCGCGGGCGGCCGAGGACGCCAGGCCGCGGACACTCGCGCCCGCGACGACGAGCCGACGATCCTGCGGAGCGCTGGAAGACACATTCGCACCGGCGGCCGAGCCGGCTCGGTGGCGGGTTGTTGGGAGCCCCCGAGATGGTATCCTGTGCTCGCGTTCGTAGGAATTCGCACTCACCAGAAAGGGAATGCAGATATGTCGATGTTCATCGGAGAATCGCTCGTCGGCGAAGGAAACGAGGTCGCCCACATCGACCTCCTGATCGGCAGCAAGGACGGTCCGGTCGGCGTCGCTTTCGCCAACGCGCTGGCGCGGCAGAGCGAAGGCCACTCCAACCTGCTGGCCGTGCTCGCCCCCAAC
>VGYP01000301.1 GCA_016872955.1 Planctomycetota bacterium | reverse complement strand
GGGGCACCACGAACGCGGGACGCTCGTGATTGATCGCCCTCACGAGCAGGCCCACGGCCCAGTGCGACAGGCCGAGGGGATCGTCGTCGCGGCCGGTGACGAAGCCCACGCAGCCGGCGTTGCGAATGGCCTCGAGCAGGCCGCGGCAGGAGTTGACCAGCGGGCTCGCCGCGATGTCGTCGTTCGGTTCGTGACCGACGATGAGCGCGTGCAGCAATCGGGCGGCGTCGACGGCGGCCCCCTGAGGCAGGGCGACGTGCCGTCCGGCGGCTGGCTCAGGGCCCACGGTGAGCAGCCGCCTGGGCCGTCCGGCAGCCGTGGCGGGGTCGAGAAAACCGCGGGCGAAGCCGGGCCGGCAGGCTTCCGGATCGCAGCACCAGAGGATCACGAGGTCGGCACGATCGCGGAGCTCCTCGAAGTCGGCCGTGATCGCCCCGGCTCGCGCTACAAGCGGACCCGTCGAACGCGCGGTGTCGGGGGCCCCGGCGTCGATTGCGGCGCCCAGCCGTTCGGCGACATCGCAGGCCGCCTGCACGTCCTCAAGCGTGGCGTCGACGAGCCCAGTCACGAGCACGCGGCGGCCCTGCCGGAGCAACGCCGCTGCCTGGTCGAGCGGCGCGGGCACGGCGGCCTTCGCTACGTCGTTTCCGCGGCGGCTCACGGCTTCGGCACGACCCAAATGTTGCGGTAGCGGACCGGGTTGCCGTGATCCTGCAGGTAGAGGGGCCCAACCTTCTTGTCGGGGCCGTCGCGGCCGGCAGGCGTGACCTGGGCCACCTCCACGTTGTCGTGCACGACCACGCCGTTGTGGCGGACCGTCAGGCGGGCGTTGGCCACCTTCTTGTCGCCCTCGAACGTGGGCGAGGTCACCTCCACGTCGTAGGTCTGCCACGTCAGGGGTGGCAAGCACATGTTCACCCGCGGTGCTGCCACGGAATAGACGCCACCGCACTCGTTGTTCTCCCCCTTGAGTCCGAAGCTGTCGAGCATCTGCACCTCGTAGCGGCCCTGGAAGTAGGCGCCGCTGTTGCCGCGGCCCTGGCCCCGATCCTTGGGTTGGTACGGCAGGCGGAACTCCACGTGCCAGACGGCGTCGCCGAAGTCCCGCTTCGTGGCCACGCCCTGCATGAGGAACCCGTCGTCAGAGATCTTCGGATTCTCCAGCGTCTCGTTCTCATCCACCGGGCCGGGCCCGTCGCAGATCACGATTGCGGCCGCAGGGGGCTTCTCGCCGAGCGTCGGGCTCTTTCGCTCGACCTTGGGCAGCGTGGCGATTGCCTGCCCCGCGTCGTCAAGGACCACGAGCCCGCCGCCGCGGATTTCACCCCGCCGCTTCGTGCCGGCCAGGTCGACACCCTCGATTCTGACGAGCTCTCCCTCGCGGACGCCCGCCCCGGTGATCTTGTCGGTGCCCTGCCAGCCGTCGCCGGGCAGGCCACCGGGGTAGGCCACCGCCGAGAACTTGCCGTCGCCGAGTGCCACCACCTGCACGCCGTACCTGGCATCGCCCGCCTCGTGCTTGACCGTGCCGACGTACTCGCCCTGGAAGGGGAAGTCGGCATCGGTCGCCGCGGGATCGGTGTAGGCGGGATTGCGGGCCGCCGCGGTGGCGGCGAGGGCCGACAAGCAGGCTGCCACGACGATGGCGGCGGTGAAGCGGGGCATGGGTCCTCCTTGGCACGGGAAGCGATTTCGTCAGAGTATGACGCAAAGCCCCGGCCGGGGGAAACCAGCGACCGATCCGTCAGGCCAGCCCTTCGAGCGGCCCTCCGCCGCAATAGTCGGGATTCCCGAAGGCCGTGAGCGACTCGTGGCCCATCGCCCGGGCGATCGCCACGAGCAGGCGGTTGTGTGGCACCCCCGGAAACTCGACGGCCCGACCCATCCGGAAGCCCAAGCCGCCGCCCACGAGCACCCAGGGAATGTGCTCGTGAGAGTGGGAGTTGCCCTCGCCCAGTTCGTTCGTCCAGACGATCGTCGTGTGATCGAGCATGGAGCCGGTCCCACCGGGCTCGGGTGTCTCGGCGAGCCGCCTGGCCAGGTGGGCCACCTCGCCGGCGTACCAGCCATTGATCTTCGTGAGTTTCTCCTGCGCGGCCGCGTTGGAGTTGGGCTCGTGGGACAGCGAGTGCTGCCCCTCGTCGATGCCAAGCCACTTCATGTGGGGCTGGCCGACGGAGTTGGTGTATTGCAGGGTCGCCACCCGCGTGAAGTCGGCGGCCAGGGCGGCCACCACCAGTTCGATCTGCATCCGGCTCACCCGCGGCATGTGGTCGTTCTGATCGAGCACGCCCTCCTCGAGCACGGGCACCGCGTGCGACGTCTCCTCGCGGTGGGCGGCGAGGTCCCGTTCGAAGCTGCGGACGAGGGCGGCGTGCTCCTCGAGAATGCGACGATCCTCGGCCGGCAGGGCGGCCGAGACGGCCGCCAGATCCTCGTGCCACTCGTCGAGGACGCTACGGAGGCTGTCGCGGTCCCGACCCCGGCCGTAGAGCTTGGCGAACATCTGATAAGGATCGTCGATCGGCGTTACGGGCCGGTTGGCGCCGGTGTAGACCATCCGTGTCCAGGTGTCGGCATGATTGGGCACGAGCACGCCGAACTCCAGCGAGCCGAAGCGGGTGGCGGTCTCCAGCCGCTCCTGCAGGACACGGCGAATTTCCTGGTCGATCGACAGGCCGCTCGCCCAGCCGGCCGGGGTGTCGCTGCCCCCCTGCACGTTGCCGGGCAGCAACTCGATGCCCGTCAGCAGGCAGCCGATGCCCCGCATGTGGAGGTCGCCGTCGCCACGGACCTTGTTGTGGACTCCCTTCAGCGTCAGGAGCCGGTCCTTGAAGCGAGCGAGCGGCTGGAGGATGCGGGGCAACTCACGGTCGTGGAAGGGGCCGGCCTCCGCGGGCCAGAACTGGTCGCGGACCGTGCCGTCGGGGCTGAACACCACCACCAGCCGCCGCCGGGGTCCGCCTGGCACGGCGGCGAGGCTCGGCAGGTTGCCGAGGAACGGCAGCACCGCGGTGCCGACGCCGAGCCGTTCGAGCAGCCGGCGACGGGAAAGTCGGCTCGTCATGATGCGGTCTCCGCGCAGCCTCGCGATCCTCCCCGATCCTACCCCGCGGGGGGATCACGACCAATCGCGATTCCAGCGCCGGCGGCCGGCGCGGTCACCCGCGGTGGAGCATCTGCGGCCCGCGCCGGCGGCGGAAAGCAGGCCACCTTCATGATCTCCACAACCAGCCGCTGGATGTCGCCTGCGGAGGCGGCGAACGAGTCCGTCAGCGCGGGCAGGACGTGCGGGCCCCAGGCCCGCACCGGCTGGCGAACCAGCGCGTGGAAGAGGCCCTCGACGAAGGCCTCGCGGGCATCGGCGCTGTCGGCCACGGCGAGCGCCAGTTCCCGGCCGCCGCGGAACGTCACCGCAGGCCCGCTCCTGGGCTGGTAGGAGCCCGTCGCGTCGATCGGCCTGGTCTCCCCACCGGCATCCTGCGCGACGCGATGTCGGCCGACCGCGTCGAAGTCCTCGAGGGCGAAGCCGAGCGGGTTGATCGTGGTGTGGCACGTCTGGCAGGCGACCGGCCTGGTCTGCAGGGCGACCCGCTGCCGCGCGGTGAGGTCGGGATGGGCGTCGGCCGCCAGTGGCACGATCGCCTCGGCCGGCGGCTTGAGGACGTTGCCGAGCACGTTGCG
>VGYP01000300.1 GCA_016872955.1 Planctomycetota bacterium | reverse complement strand
GTTGATCGGATGGGCGGCGGATTACGGGCCAGGCTCGACGGCTGGAGCAGCGGGGGCCTCGGCAGCGGCCTTCGCCTGGATGACGTCGTCCCGTCCCAGGCGGACCTTCGCATATTCGGCGTCCGACACCACGAAGTACCAGTCGGCGAAGCGACCGTTCAGGTCTTGGACCCGCTTGCGGGCCGCCTTCACCTTGTCGTCGTAAGCCTCCTGGGCCAGGCGGTTCTCCCGCTCGACCGTGCGCCGCTCCTCAACGGCAGCCTGGGCCTTGGCCTCGGCCTCGTCCGCCTTAGCCAGCGCGTCGGCTGCCTCGGCGGCAGGCGCGGCGGGGGCATCTTCGTTCGGTTCGTCGGCAGCCTTCTCCCGCTCGTCGGCGGCCGCCGGCTCGGTGTCTTGCGGACTTTCCGGCGTGGGACTCTCCGGCACGGTGGCCCCATCCCCGGCAGGCGTCGCCGTCCCCTCGGGCAGGTCGGGCAGCGGCTTGAGTTCGGGCTTCGTCAGCAGGTCCTCGTTGAAACGCGCCAGCACGAACAGATACCGCCCGCTCGTGCCGCCGCCGTCTGCCTTGCCGGCGGCGGCGGACTCCTCGTCGGACTTCGCCTCGCCGGCGGCCTCCGCATCACCCCCCGCGACGCGGGTGGGATTTCCGAACCGCAGCAGATACTCCACGCCGTCCTTCATGCCGGCGATCGTCTCGCCGCTGGAGGACAGGATCTCGCCGGACGCGATCGGAAAGAAGCCCCGCTGGGCCAGCGACAGCACCGCCTCCTCGTCACCGGTGAACTTGGAATCGGCCTTCAGGTCGGCGCTCAGGCCAGCAGGCTTGCGGGCTACGTCCACGATCTTGAGATCACCCAGCGAGTTTCGCAGCTCGTTGAGCGCGGCCGGGGCGAGCTCCTCCCCTGCGGCCAGTTGCTTCGGCTCGGGCTTGCCGTCCTTGCCAAAATCGGTGAGCTCGAGAAGCGTCCATTTCGCATCCTTGTCGTCGTAGGCGAGATCCAGGAGACTCTTGCGGTCGCGCGACACGCTCGGCCCGCGTCGCGGGTCAAACTCAAACGATGCGGTGGAATCGTCGATCGTCAACTGCGTCACGTCCCAGGGAGAGAGCTTGAGCAGGTCCTTCTCGATCCAGTCGTCGAACTTCGTGGTGAACTTCGACGTGTCGAGCTCGACGAGGTAGACCGGATCCTGACCCGCCTTGCGGACGAACCGTAGCGCACGCCCCGCCGCCGCACCGGCGGCGGCCGATGGTCGCTTGAACTCCTTACCGATGACGAGCCTCGCCAGCTTGTTGCCCGAGGCGTCGCGAATCTCGACCAGCCGGCCGACGCCGGTCTCCCCCACGGCCACTTTGTCGGCATCGGGCTCCTTGACGCCGTACAGCTCGTGATCGCCCGGCGACGTGCTGACCACGTCCAGGATCGACCGATCGACCAACTCCGTGGCGGCGGCTGCCAACTGCTCCTTGGCGTCGGCCGGATAGTTCTGATGGGAGGGGAGCACCCACACGCCCCCGCTCTTGACGACCTTGAACGGGGACAGCGTCGCGGTGTCCTCGTCGAAGGAGAGGATCTCCAGGCTGGCTGCCTTGGCGGCGTCGGAAAGATCCGCAAATAGCGGCTTGCCGACGGCCGTCTCGGTGCCGGCATCCCGCCCCTTGACGGCGGGCCGCACCTGCAACCACCCGCCCGCCAGCAGCAGCCCCAGGCCCACCGCCAGGAACGTGGCCGTCCGACCAGCCGCCGTGGCGCCGGGCCGCGACTCCATCGTCATCTCATCCGTCCGACCTGCATGCATGCCCGCCCCCCTTCACCTCAGCCTCGATGACGCCACCCCTTCGCGCTCCTGCGCGCGGCGGCGGAAGAACACGAAAAACGCCACCACGAGTGGCGGAATCGGCGGCAGGAGCACGGCCAGCCACTTCTGCCGGTCCTGTTCCCGACGGATCTCCGCCTCCAGGTCACGCTCCACCTTGTCGACCTCCGCGTCCCGCCTGCGCCGCAGCTGCTCGATCTTCGTGTCGAGCTTCCGCTGCGCGAGCCGCTGGCTGCTGGCGAGTTGCTGGATCGCCTGCATCGCTGCCTGCGGGTCGGAGTTGCCCTGGGCTTCCATCTCCTTGATCTTCTTCTCGAAAGCGCCGACCTCCTTCTGCATGGCGTCGTTCGCACCCCGTTCGGCCTCGTCGAACTCGGCCACAAACCTAGCCCGCTGCTCGTCGGCCTTGTCGCGGGCATCACTCACGGCGGCCTCGATCCGCTCGAGGGTACGGTGCTTGGGCTTCCGCTTGCGAATCTCGATGAAGCGGTCGTCGCCGGCGAGCGTGTCGAGCAGGTTGAGCGCGAACTCGACGTTGTCGAAATCGAGCCCGAAAACCTCATCGGGCCGCGTGCGGAGCCCGAAGATCCGTCCCTCCAGCAGGTCGATGTCGGCGACCACCACCGCCCGCACCGGCTTCGTCGCCGGGGCTGCCGCCTCGCCGGCCGGTGGGCTGGCCGGTGACTTGCCCTCCACCAGCACCGCGAGCACCAGCGAGTCGTCTCTCCGCTTCTCGAAGATCTGCAACTGCCGCATCTCGCCGCGACCGAGCAGCCGCTCTACCTCGTCGGCCCCGATCGTGCCCGACCGGCCGGCGACCGTCCGCGCCAAGGGCGTCCACGAGACGTCCGCGCCGTCGACCTTCTCGAGACTGCCGGGAAACGGGAACAGCACCTCCTGCAGGCCCGCCGTGGCGGCGGCCTTCTGGTTGAAGCCGGGCTCCCCCCCCTGCAGGTTCGCGTCGATGAAGACGAACTCCGCGGGTAGCTCCAGCTTGAGATGCGGATTGTAGTCCTGGTAGACGATCGACGGTGCCGCACCCATCTGGCCGAGTGCGGGGCGGCCACCGGCCGCGAGCCGCGTGCCCAGCGCCTCCCAGAGCAGGTTGAGGTCGCCCTTCGGCTGACCCTGCGGCCCGCCGAACATCGCCATGGGCCCCATCGGGCTCCGCCGCGGCTGCGAGGTGCCCGGCACGGCCTGCATCAGCACCGGCAGCGGATCCTCGAAGATCGCAACCGGCTGGCCGGCCTTCACGGCCGCCACGAAGTTCGCCATCTGCTCGGGGCCGAGCGACGAAGGCTGGACCGCCACCAAGACGTCGAACGTCTCGGTGATCGGCGCCGAGGCATCGACCTGCACGACATCGTATTGCTTCTCGAGCTCGTCCACCAGCGGCTGCCGCTGCCGGGCCTGGCCGCTCATCATGTCGAAGCCGCCGGACAACTCGGCGTCGGTCGACAGCAGCCCCAACCGCCGCCGCGTGTCCTGTGACACTGTGCCGATCGACCGGATCAGCTCGTATTCCACCGGCGTGCCCTTGTCAAAGAACGGCACCACCACCTTCTCTAGACCGCTCGTGATCGCACAGCCCAGGAAGATCTCCTCCTCGCGGTAAGCACCCCGCACCCGCGCTAGCACCGTCATCGGCTCGATCCCGAACTGCTGGGCGGCCAACGACGCCTGTTCCGTCTTGGGCTCGGTGGGAATCACCTCGAGGGAAATTCGACCCCGACCGAGCCGCTCGAACTGCCGCAGCATGTTGAGCAGATTGAGCCGCGTCTGGGCGTAGTCCTCGGGCACCGTCGGGCTGACGTAGGCCTTGATGTCGATCGGCCGATCCGCCTTGAACGACGCCAGCAGGTCCCGCGTGTCGGGGGCCAGCGACGAGA
>VGYP01000299.1 GCA_016872955.1 Planctomycetota bacterium | reverse complement strand
CCAGGGGTTTCACCGGACGACCCCCAGAGCCGCGTCGGCCCACCCCACGGTCGCCCGGCCCAGCCGGGCCAGCGGGCCGGGGGGCTCCGGTGTCTGCCCCGTGGGGGCTGGCACGTAGCCGGCCGGTGTCACTGAGCCGAGAGCCTGCCGATGGGCGAGGTCGACCACGGCCAGCCGCTGTCGCGTCTCGATGAGCAGGGCAGCGGCGACGGCCATCGCGACGATCACGCAGGCGGTGCGAACAAGGTCGCGGATCATCGCCGTGCCTCCCGCACCGCCGCCATCACCAACTCGACCGCCGCCTCGCGGCCCGTGTACGACGAGCCGAGATACCGGGACTCCCGGCCCGTGCCGTGGAACGCCTTCCACGGCATCCCGCGACCGGGCTCCTTCTCCAGTAGGCCGTAGATACGTCCCCCGTCCTTGACCAGATAGCAGCACGACTTGCCGCTGCGATCCACGAGCCACGCATCGCGTGGGTTGAGTTTCTCGATGGTCATGGTTGCGCCTCCTTCCGTGCCTGCTCCTTCGCGGCGTAGTCACGCAGCAGTTCGCGGGCCTCGGCTCGTGTGTCGCTCCAAGCAAGGAACACCTCGATGTCGTGTGTGCGGTTCCGCTGCCAGACTTCGTAGATCGTCTTGCCGTTCACCTGTTCTGCAACGATGAAGAAAGTCACGTCGCTCATCGTCCCGTCCTCCGTTCGTGACCCCCGGCCCCGGCGGGCAACGCACCCGCCGGGGCAGAGGTCGGATATCGAAAATATCAAGCCTTCCTCTTCGCCGCTGCCTTGCTGTAGTAGCCGACCTTGCGGCGATACTTCAGCACCTTCGTCTTCGCCATCTTGAGCCGACGCTCCCACTGAGCGAGCAGTTGGGCAGCGCGAGCCGCCCGCCGGTCAACGACCGACGGCGTTGGCTTCCACTCCTCGACCGGCGTGAACTCGGCAACCGGCTGCGTCCACTCCGCGATCAGCGTCTCGCGTGACTCGCGGAACAGGAGCAGGACGCGATGATCGACGGCTCGCACCCGCCCCTCGTGGTTCAGCCGCGCGCGCTCGTCCCACGACCGCGACACGACGTAGGCTCTGGCGTGTTCCAGTTCGTGCGCAAGGATCGCCACGAACAACTCCCACTCGTCGTGAGCGTTCCGGCCCTGCTCACGCTCTGCCTTGCCGTGCGCCATCGACGTTGGGTAGCTCATCGGGCCGCGAGGGAGAAGCACCTGCACAAGCCTCTCGGCGTGCTTGTACCAGCCACCCCACGATCCGTGGCCGCACCGGTTGCGGCGATACCCGACCTCTACAGTCAGCGGCTGGCGGTGCCGCCCTTCCAGCCCGATCTGCTTCGCTGCCCACAGAGTTGCACGCCGCACAACGTGGCGAGGGTAGGCGTGGTGCTTGGCTGCAATCTTCATCGTTCCGTGGTCTCCGGAGGGGGTTGTGGTCAGTCAAGGAACGTGCCGGTCTGCGGCATCTGGATGCCGGCGTCGGCCACCAGGCGTCGAACCTCCGGCCGGATGTTTCGTGTCATTTCTTCGGCGAGCGGGTCGCCGATGTCACAGTAGGCGTCGATCATCCAGATGATCGAGGGGAGTTCGTCCCCGGCAATGATCGCGTCGGCGGTCGTGATGGCGGTCGATGTTCTCATGGTTCTATTCCCTGGTTGTGCGGCACGGGGCCGCCGGTTGTCCCCGCCGGCAACATGCCGGCGGGGTGTGCGGTCACTCGGCGAGGGCTTCCTCGATCTCGTAAATCTGAGCCAAGCAGGCGTCAAGGTTTGAGCGTGTCGTGATTTGCCAGCCGTGACGGTGCCACGTCCAGCCGCCGCTTGATGCGGCGTGCTCTCGCTCCGCGGTGCCGGGCACCTCGTGATTGGACAGACGGAGACGTTCGCCGCCCTTGGTGTAGTAGACGCTTCCGCGGGTGTGCGTCTCCACCGTCCAGTCAACCGCCACCAGGCGGTCGTGAACCAGCCGGAGGCGGGCGTCGGCCTCAAAGCCGAAACGGTCGTGGCGATCGAGCTGCTCATGCTGGAGCGAGTGCGCCGCAGACGCGGCGAGCTGGTCCAGCATCTTCTCGGCAGCGGCTTGCGGGCTCATGGTCTCGGCTCCTGGGGATTCAGGCGAATCCGCTTGGCCCACGATTCAAGCTCTGCGACCTTGCCCGTCGCTGCCCATTTGAGGTGCCGAGCGTCATCGGCGTAGCCGTCGCCCAGGATGATGTTGAGGTAGCCTTGCAGCCTGCGAGAATGCAAGATGCGATGCCTCGCTGCTTCGTACAAGGATGCGTTCTCGAAATGAATCAAGCCGCCGGGGTGAACTCGCCACATATCGGCCATCGCATCGTCCTCCGTTGTTGCCCCGCCCCCGCCGCCCGGCAACGGCACCGGGCGGCGGTTCGGGAGTCCGAACAATCAGTTGCGGCAGGGGGCCATGTTGGCCCGAACCTGCCTTGCCTCCTCGGCACCGGCCTTCATGCCCTCGTCGAACTCGCTGGCAACAGAGACGCCAGCCGCGACGAACGGAACCAGCCCTCGTCGAACTCGCTGGCAACAGAGACGCCAGCCGCGACGAACGGAACGTAGAACGCCGTCACCGCCCACCGCTTCGCACCGCTCTCGCAAGCTTTCACGAAGTCGGCCACCGCCTCGTCGAGCACCGCCTTGCAAGCCGTGCGAAGCATCGGCAGGATCGTGTCGGCGTTCTCGCTGATGTCGCTCGGCGTGTAGCCGAGTCGCTTGAGGTTTGCAACGCAAGCCTCCATCGCCTTGTTGCAGGCAGCACCGGTCAGTTCATCGAGCGTGTTGATCGTCATCGTCGTGTCCTCCGTTATCGTCCACCGATCCGCCCGAGCCCCGGAACGTCCGGGGCTCGGGTATCCGAACAATCACCAAATGCGAACCGCCTCGGTCTGCTTCTTGGCCTCGGCATCCGGGTCGCGGCTGATCGCCTCCAGCGTCGTGGCCAGCGTGTCGAGGATGTCGTTGAGGCGGGGCAGCACGTCCGTCTCGGCGTTCACCATGTTCGACCGGCTCCCGTCGCCGTAGGGAGCGGCCATCTTCCGCAGGATCGCCGACCGGAAATGCTTGAGGTCGGTGCTGGCGTCCACGATCCCGTCGATCAGCCGGTTCCGTTGCTCGTTGAGTCGCATCGTCGTGTCTCCGTTTCGTTGCCTCGCGGTGTCCGCCGCGATGCCCCCATTATACACAATCGGCTTTTCGCGTCGATAGGCTTTCGGAAAAATATTTTTTTGGTGTTTTCGCCGGGGAAAACGAGGGTTTTCAGCGGGGGGGCGAGGGGTGGGGGGGGTGTGGGGGCTCCCTCCAGCCGCACCTCGGCGGCGGTCGCGTCAACTCCCCTATATAGATACCCCCTCCCGCGATCGGCAGGGGTCAAGAAATCGCACGTTGATCCGTCGGCCCCAGAGTTCTGTCGGCAAATCGCGTTTTCGCGGGAGTTTTCACGGCCCGAAACCTGAACCACCGTAAGGAGTTAGGACGCCTGCCGCGAAAACGCGACGCCGCGAAGCGTTTTCGTGCCTGTTGCGATTCCCATATACATAGGGAGCGTCACTTCTTCCGCCGTCGCAGCTTCCCGGCGGCGATCCACAACGGGTTGCCGCTGGTCTCATGAATGTGCGGCTTGAGCAGCGGCAACTCGTGCGCCGCCACCGCCACGATCCGCGTGCCGTCAGCGAGGATGCCGACCC
>VGYP01000298.1 GCA_016872955.1 Planctomycetota bacterium | reverse complement strand
CCACGATCGGCAGGCTTCGCAGCGTGCCGGCAAGTTGCTCGGCCGCCGCCGCAAGCAAGGGCGTGTGAAACGGACTCGGTACGGCCAGCCGCTTGGTCCGCACGCGGCGAGACTCGAGCAGGACCTCGACCGCATCGACCATGCAGGCCGTTCCGCCCACCACGCACTGCTCCGGGGCATTGGCCGCACAGATCCAGACCTGGCCGGCGAACGGCTCGATCGCCGACGTCACCGTCGCGGCATCGGCGATCACCGAGAGCATCGCGCCGTCCCGAGGCCCGTGCCGCTTGACCGCATCCGCGCGGGCCCGCGTGGCCCGGATCCCATCGGCCACGCTCCACGCGCCCGCGGCCACCAGGGCCGGAAACTCGCCGAAGCTGTGGCTGGCGATGACATCCGGCACGAAGCCGAACGACTCGAGCACGCCCCAGGCCAGCAGGTTGGCCTGGTACATCGACCACTGCGTGTCCCAGATCCGTGTGCCCAAGCCGTTGTCGGGCCGCCAGGCCACCTCAGCCAGAGTCTCACAGCCGGCGGCCCGTGCCTCGAGGTCGAGTCGGGCCAGCACCCGCGCGGCGGCCGGCATTTCCTCGACGAGACCGCGAAGCATGTCCGTGTACTGCGAGCCCTGACCCGGGAACATGGCCGCCACGAGCGGCCGACCGGGAGACGGGGCCGCGACCATCGCCTTCACGACCGCAGCGACCGGAGCCACCCCGGCGCCGGCCCGCGCAGCCGGCGGCACCGGCAGGCCGTTGTCGACCACGAGGTGGCCCGCCTGCTCCTCGTGGATCACCGTCAGGCTTCCGGCACGATAGCCCGCGGCGTCGCAGGTCGTGATCGGAAGGCTCGTCGCCGCCGCCTTGCAACCGCTCGCCGGTCGCTCAAGCGCTACGGTGCCTGGCATGCGGCCGGTCGACAGCGCCCGGGTCAGTTTCACGAGCCCCGCAGCGCCGGCGGCGGCGCCGAGGTGCCCCACGAGGCCGTCGAGCCCGCCGAACACGCAGTCGGCCGCTCCATACTGGGCCGCCAGCGCGGTCAGTTCATGTCCGGCGTTCTTGTGTCCGCCCGCGGCAGCCACTTCCGAGGCCGCCACGACGGCGGCCGAGATCTTCGCCTGCGCTCCCGCCTCGTTTACCACCTGCCGCACCGCGTCGTTCCGCGACCGACTGGCCGTGACCCGCAGGCCACGAATCACGCCTCGGATCCGGTTGCCATCGGCGCGGGCGGCCGACAGCCTCTTCAGGATGAAGACCACGGCCCCTTCGCCGGCGATGTCGCCCCCCGAACGCGATCCCTGGAGCACCGACAGCGGTCGCTCGGCCAGAAATCCGCCGAGCGACCGCCCCTCGAAGGCCATCAGGTCCATCGATCGCTCGCCGGCGGCACAGAGCACGGCGTCACAGGGGCCTTGACGAAGCATGTCGGCCGCGGCCGCGATCGCCGCCAGGCTCGAGCAGTCGCCCGCGTCGAGGGCCAAAGCCCCGCCCATCAGGTCGAAAGTCTTCGTGAGACGGCTGGCGAGCGTGCTGCTCGTGAAACTGCCCGTTTCGTCGACGATCGCCGGCAGACGTTCGATGACTTTCTGCTCGTAGTCCTCGATGAGCCGTTCCGCGTCCGCCTTGGAGACGCCGCGACGCCGCAGCGCGGCCTCCAGATAGTTCCTCGTCTCGGGAAGCCGCAGGCCCATCTGCAACTGGTCGGCGAAGTCGCCGCCGAACAGAGTGCCCACGATCACGCCCGTCCGTGTCCGGTCGAGTCCGGCCTGACCGCCACCGGCGTCCTGAATCGCGGCGTCGGCCGCCTCCAGGAGCATGAACTGGAGCGGATTGGCCGCGGCGATCTGCTTGGGTGGCACCTTGTGCCGTCGCCAGTCGTAGGCAAAGTCGCGGACGAAGCCCCCGAGGCCGCTGGTGGTGTGCCAGGATCGTGGCCCCGAACGGTCCAGACCGCGGCGGAGGTCCCAGCGATCAGGCGGAACCTCACCGATGGCCGTCGTGCCGCGGTCGAGCAGATCGAAGAACGCGTCGAGCGTCAGTGCTCCGGGCAGCACGCAGCCGGCACCCACGATCGCGATTGCGTCGGCGTCGGGATCGGTCGCCCGGCCGACATCCGCCGACGAAGGGGACGGTGCGGTCGATGCGACGTGTTCGGCGAGCGCGACGTGGACGTTGAGCCCGCCGATACCGAAGGCGTTGACGGCGGCACACCGGGGTGATCCATCGGCGTGGGCCGGCCAGGGGAGCGGTTCGAAGGGCACGCTAAACGGACCACCCGCCCAGTCGAACTGGTCGCTGAGACTGCGAGCGGTGGTGCCGGGCGGGATCACGCCGTGCTCCATCGCCAGCACGACCTTGACGAGGCTCGCGATCCCGGCGGTCTCCAGCGTGTGACCGATGTTGGCCTTTACGCTGCCGATCGGTATCTGGCGGCCGGGCGGCAGATGCCGGCCCATGAGCCGCGACAGGGCGGCCAACTCGGTGGCGTCGCCGACCTGCGTGCTCGTGGCATGGGCCTCGATGTATTCGATGCGGGCGATGTCGGTCGGGTCGGGGTAGGCCCGCTCCACCGCCAGGACCTGTCCTTCCTGACGGGGCGCCCAGAGGCTCTTGCCCTTGCCGTCGCTAGCCACGCCAAGGCCGCGGATCAGCGCACGAATCCGGTCGCCGTCGGCCACGGCCCGCGACAGCTTCTTGATCACAATCGCCACGTAGCCCTCGGCGGTGACCAGACCGTCGGCATCGCGTCCGAACGGGCAGGAGCCGGTGTTGCTCACCGACTGGGCGGCGGAAAACAGCACCAGGCTGTCGGACTTGCAGTAGGAGGCACCGCCGACGATCGCCTGGTCGATGCTGCCGTCGAGCACCGCCCGTGAACCGATGGCCATCGCCTGCAGCGACGACGCACAGGCGGCGTCGACGACGAGATAGGGCCCCTCCAGCCGCAGTGCCTGGTGCACGATCTTGGCCGCAGCGAGCGCCTCGAGGTCGAGTTTCGAGCCCGGCTGGCGGCCGCCGTACCGCCTCCGGATGGCGTCGGTCACCTCGTCCGCTAGCGCCTCGACGTCGTGCCCGAGGATTGTCCGCGCGGCATCAACCTCGGTCAGCAGGCGGGCCGTCTCGTCGATGCCGGTCGAATAGACCATGTCGCCGATGCGGGTGCTGCCACCGGTGTGCCCGACGTAGACGCCCGTCCGACGATCGGCCGGCATCGCGAACGGGTCGAGGCCGGCATCACGACAAGCCTGCGAGGCCACCTCGAGAAAGATGGTGTGGGCGACGTCGAAGCGCTCGACCAGCTGGGCCGTGAGCGGACACACCGCCGGATCGGCCGGCCGATCGCAAACGACAGCCCCCATCTCGGAATAACTCTTTCCCAACCGGCTCTTCTCGGGATGGAAGTAGAGGTCGCGGGGTAGTCGCGATTCCGGCAGCGGCCCCCAGGCCGTGCGGCCGTTGACAACGAGGTGCCAAAAGGCATCGAGGCCGTCGGCTCCCGGCAGCCGGCAGGCCATGCCCACGATCGCAAGCGGTTCATTCACGGTTGGGTGCGTTCCTGTCCGCGGAGAGTGAGACGAAGTGCCTTGCGGTGATCACCGGCAGCGTCGCTGCCGGACCACGCCGCGGCGACACGATGTGTCGGCGACGACGGCGATCCAGCAGCGTGGCTCGCCCGCGGCGGCGGAAGAAGGAGGACGGTCACGTCTCCACGTAGGGGGACGCCATCCAT
>VGYP01000297.1 GCA_016872955.1 Planctomycetota bacterium | reverse complement strand
CGCGACGGGCACGAAGCAGGCCCACGGGTTCGTGACGGTGGGTTCGCAGGGAAACAAGCCCGGCGGCATCACCGGCGTGACGATCTTCGATCCGGGCCGGGGCTACGCCTACGCGCCGATCGACACGACCGCGGCGAACCCACTGGCCGGGCCCGACGGCCTGAAGATCACCTTCAGCTCCACGACCGCCCCGCCGCAGTACCTGCCACAGATCCTCCACAAAGCCGGGGTCCCGGCGGCGCAGGCCGCGCCGCCCTTGTTCGTGCCGGTCAACTCGAGCCCGCAGATGGTCGATCAGATCGTGATCACGGTTCTCGGCGACCACTACGATACCGGACGCAACAAGCCCTACTACACGCTGGGCGGCGACCCCTCCAACACGAAGCACCACCTTGCGGGCGGCGTCGCCAAGAACGGCGTCGCGCCGACCTACAACGCCGCCTACGTGCCGGCGCTCAACGCCGTCGGGGCGTTCGTGGTCGACGATTCAGGCATCGCCCAGATCACGGTCATCAATCCTGGCTCGGGTTACCCGGCGGGCGCGATCATCACCTCCGGGGGCGCTGGCTACGACAACTCGACGACCTACAACATCGCGTTTCCGGCGCCCCTCGGCGGCGGAAGGGCGGCGCAAGGATTTCTGCAGGTCAACGCCGACGGCAACGCGATCGGGATCACGATCACCGATCCCGGCGAGGGCTACACCGCTGCCGACGACGATGCGACCGTCCCGTTACCCACGCCGGCCGGCGTCAACACCAGCGCCGCCACGGCCAAGGCCTACCTCGCGAACTATCCCACAGTGACCCTCGCCGGAGGCACGTTCCGAGCGGGCGGCGGCACCGCGGCGGAGGCGTTCGTGATCACCGGCCCGGTCGATCCGAAGAACCCCGGCCAGAGCAACCCCGCCAACGGCTACATCGTCACGGGCATCGGCTTCGCATACCCGGGCGTCGGCTACGAGACGGCGCCGACCATCACCGTGTCGAAACCGGCAGGCACCGACGGCGTGACGGCCATCGTGCAGGCCCTGCCTGCGCTGGCATCCAAGTACTCCGCGGCCCAACTGCCCACCATCAAGGACGTCCTCGGTGCGCCGCAGAGCATGATCCACGGCGGCGCCAATGCCTACAACTGGCAGGTCTCCAACGGCAACGGATCGGGCCAGGTGATCGGCGTCACGATCGACGCCCCCGGCAGCGGCTACACGTCGGCGCCCACGGTGACCTTCTCCGCACCGCCGACGGGCGGGGCGACCGCGACCGGCACGGCGGTGGTGAGCAGCGGCACGATCACCGGCATCACGATCACCAATCCGGGCTACGGCTACGACCCGCGGACTCCGCCCACGGTCTCGATCGCCCCGCCTCCGGCGGGCGGCACCCCCGCCAGTGCCCACGTGGGCACGCTGCAGTTGGGCGACGTGACGATCATGAGCAAGGCGGCCGTCAATACGGTCTACGACTTCTACAAGGACCAGCCGCAACTGCTCGCCGCCATGTTCAATCAGCAGCTCTACCAGGACGTCGCCCTGCCCAAGCTCCGAGAGGCCTTCTACTGGCCGCTGCAGTGGTCCAGCTTCCTGCAGCCCAACTTCACCGATGGCACGAAGACGGGCCAGAACGCGATCGCGACTTTTTCGATCGAGTCGCTCAATCGCTCCAATGCCTTCGATGCCGACGGCAACTACATCCCTGGCCAGGTCGTGCGGACGTCGCTCGACTCGAAGTACCAGACCGACGACGCCCTGAAGGCGCCCAACACGCTCGGTGGCACCTTCGCCGGCCTCTCCAGCCTGACCTACGAGGACTTCGTCGAGTTCCTCAACGCGGCGGCCCAGATCATCGCCGACAACGCGCCGAAGAATGCCGACGGCACGCCGACCATGCGGCCGCAGGACGTGACCTTCCAGGTCTACGACGCCGCCTTCCTGCCGATCGAATGGCTGCCGGCTCAAAACGCCAATCGCTGGGGCGACGTCAACGAGGCGCCCGTGATCGTGAGCGGTGAATCCGGCAGCGTGCCGGAAAACGCGCCGGCCAGCCGCATCATCTACACCGCGGCTGCGACCGACATCGGGGCCACGCGTGCCGATCGGACGCTCACCTACTCGATAAAGCCCGGCCTGGCCGACGACGGGCCGCTGGTCTCGATCGACCCTCGCTATGGCGAGGTGCGGCTGCGGGCCTCGGCCAACTTCGAGGCCAAGTCTTCGTATGCCTTCACCGTTGTGGTCAGCGACGGCGGCTCCCCGGCCCTGTCGGTCGAGCGCGACGTGCGGGTCGACGTGGTGGACCTGTTCGAGAGCCCGTCGGCCCCGCAGATCGCGCCGCCTGTCGCGATCTCCGTACTCGAGGACACGCCCACGAAACTCATCTGCCCGACGCCCCCCTTCAGCGACGCCGATTCCCCGGCCACGCGGCGGATCACGGTGGACCTGCAGGTGGCCGACGGCCGGCTGCAGGCGGCACCGGCGCTCGGCGTCGTGGTCACCGGCAGCGGCTCCAGCCGGTCGTTCACGGGTACCGTCGGGGCCCTGAACGCCTATTTCACCGACCCGCACGGGCGAATCACCTACGTCCCTTCCCTGCATGCCAACGGCACCGACCGACTGGTCATCCGCGCGACCGAGGGAAGCGGCTCCGGCAGGCTGGTGTCAGCGGCGACGACGGAGCTGCGCCGGGTGGCGGTCAACGACGCGCCGCGACTGCGGACGACGGCGGCGCCGCTGGTGGTCCGCGAGGGTCGACCGATGCCGCTGCCCTGGGCCGCCGCGGCCCGGGCCGTCAGCGACGTCGATTCGCCGCTGGTCAGCGTCGTGATGACCGTCTCCGCCGGCACGATCCACGCATCGCCGGCGGCGGGCGTCGCCGTGATGGGATCGCTCTCCGAGAGCGTCGAGTTCTCGGGCTCGCCGGCGGCGTTGTCGTCCTACTTCGCCACCCTCGGCAGGGTCCGTTACACCTCGCCCCGCGGCGGCGTCGGCCCGCAGGTGCTGACGCTCACGGCCGACGACGGCATCGACTCCCGCACCGTCACCCGGACGATCCGCGTCCTGCCGCTGCCGCAGCCGCCGAGCATCGCCGCCCTGGCCGCATTCCAGGCGACGGCTGGCGGCAACACGCCGCTCGTCTTCCAGGCGGCCCCGTTCGCCGACCCGAGCGCGGGTCATCGGCTGACGGCCACACTCACCATCGCCGAGGGCAGCCTGGCGGCCCGTTCGGCGGCCGGCGTGGAGGTGGGCGGTACGCCCCGGGCCCGCACCTTCACGGGGTCGCTCGCCGCCCTCAACGCGTATTTCACAGATCCAGTCGGCCGGATCACCCTTCGCAACCCCGCCGCCGGCACGCGGCCGCTGGGCGTCGTGCTCGTCAAACCCTTGGACGCGGCGCACGGGCCGTCGAAGACGCTGGCCGCGTCCGCGTGGACCACGATCGACGTGGCGTAGCCGGCCGCCGCTCCTTCGGGTCGCGGGTCGCAAAATGGCGGCTCCCGACGGGCTCCAGCCGCCCCGACGTTGGCATGGACGCACGGGCCGGGGCTGCATGTAGAATCTGGAAGTTGCCGCCCGCGGCCGATCCCCGCCCATCCCCGATTTCCCGCCGCTGATGAGAGCGTCCCGAATCCATGCCGCGGCCTGCGGCCTCGTCATCCTTCTCGCCACTTCGCCCTGCATGACCGGGCGGCTCGCCGCCGCGGAGTCGAGCGATGCCGCCAGGGCGGCCTACGCCTCGG
>VGYP01000296.1 GCA_016872955.1 Planctomycetota bacterium | reverse complement strand
TCGGCGAGCATGGCGACAGCATGGTGCCGGTCTGGTCGAGCGCCAGCGTTGCGGGCCTGCCGCTCGAGAAATACCCGGGCTTCAATGCCCGCGTCGGGGAGGAGGTCTTCCAGCGGGCCAAGACCTCGGGCGCCGAGATGATCAAGAAGAAGACGGGCGCGGGTTTCGCCGTGGGTGTCTCGATCGCCGAGGTGATCCACTCGATCGCACTGGACGCCAAGCGGGTGCTGCCGGTCTCGACCGTGCAGCGTGGCTGCTACGGGCTCCGTGACGTGGCATTGTCGGTGCCCACGGTGGTGGGGAGAGGCGGGGCCGAGAAGACGCTCGAGATCGAAGTCTGGCCGAAGGAACTACAAGGCCTCAAGCGGAGTGCCAGCGTGCTGCAGGAGACCCTCGGCCAGGTGCTCGCGGGTCGGTAGTCAGCGGTCGCTGCCGAGCCGGTAGGGGTGCGCCTTCGGGCGGAGCACGGGGTCGTCCTCGATCACCGCCGGCGAGGCTATGCAGCCGGCCTCGAGAGGGTTCTCCGCGAGCAGCTCGAAGCGGTCCGGGGTGGCCGCCGTGACGAGCGTCGTGCCGTCCTCGTCGCACCAGTAGAGACAGCCGCCCGACTCGACGGGCGAGGCCGAGTAGCGGCCCGAGCGACGCTCCTGCCAGCGGGCAGCGCCGCTCGCCACCGCCGCCGGACTGCGCGGTCCCGGCGGCCGTCGTGCTCGAGCATCGCCGGCGTACCGTAGGCCTTCTTTATGACGCCGTCGTCCGACCCGTAGGCGATGTCGCGAGTGGTCTGTCAGAGCGTCTCGCCGGTGGCCTGGTCGAGCGCGACCACCTACTGCCGTTCGACGCCCTTGAAGTTGACGAATAGCCGGTCCGGCCAGGGAATCGGTGACGAGCCAGGGCCCCGTTGATGATCGCAGGGAAGGCCCGGCGGTGCCCGCGCTGCCGAAGTCCACGACCAACCTGCCCGCGGCGAGCACCAGCGTGCAGCTGGCGTGGCTGTGGGAGGCGCGGCAGAAGGCAGGGGCGGCGATCTCGAATACGGTCACGTCATGGAGAACGCGGCCGTCGTCGGCGGCGACGCAGACCGCGGAGAGTCGCGTGCCGTCCTCGGTGGCATTGGCCAGCCAGACGCGACCGGCAGCCGCCACGGGCGAGGCCCAGGCCTTGCCGGGAATCGCCGCCTTCCAGCGGACGTTTCGCGACTCGCTCCACCTGTGTGGCAGGTTGGCCAAACCGGACCGGCCGCGGCGGGGCCGCGGAACTGATCCCAGTCGGCCACCAGCCCGGTGGCAACGACGCAGCACAAGACGATCGGGCCGACCAGTCTGACGGCGATCGAGCGCATGGGAAAATCCTTCAGTCTGCCCCGCCGCGGGCCCTGGCCAGGGCCACCGTTGAAACGCCCCACCAGCGTGCCGTCGCATCCCGCGAGACCGTCGCCAGACCATGACCGCCGGGCAGGAAGGCGAGTCCCCAGGCCTCGTCGCGATGCCCCGTGAGCACCGACACGAGGCGACCGCTGGCAACATCCCAGATCGGCACCGTGCCGTCGGCCACCGTGGCGGCGATCCGCCCGCCGTCCGGCGAGAACGCCACCCGCCAGACCTGCCGCATCGGTCCGGTCAAGCGGGCGAGCAACGCGCCGTCGGAGATGCTCCAGACACGAACGGTCCCATCGGAGGACGCCGTGGCCAGGCTGTCGCCCGTGGGCGAAAAGGCGACCCAGTTCACCGGCCCGTCGTGGCCGGCGAGCATCCGGAGTTCACGGCCGTCGGCCACGCTCCAGATTCGCGCCATTCGATCTCCGCAGGCCGTGGCCAGCCGCTTCCCGTCGGGGTGGAAGGCGGTCGCAAACACACGGGCCGGGTGCTTGAGCGGCGGCCCGCGGTTGGCACCGCTGTCGGCGTCGACGATTCGGGCCGTGCGATCGTCGGAGCCCGTGGCCAGTAGGCGGCCGTCGGGCGAGGATGCGACGCAGTAGAGGCGGCGGGAGTGGATCGCCAACGACGGCAGCGGTCGACCGTCGGCGGTGTGCCAGCGATAGACGCGGCCGTCGTCTCCCGCGGCGACGATCACGGTCGCGTCCGGCGTGAAGGTGGCGTCGGCGAAGCGGCCTGCAGCGGCGTCGCAGAGGGCCAGTGTCCGAAGCGTCCGCGGTTCCACCAGCAGCAACCTCCCGTCAGCGTCGCCGACCGCGAGCCGCGAGCCGTCGGCGGCGATCGCGAGGGCCTGGCCGGGAGCCGACAGCGGCAGCACGGGATCGCCGGATCCGTCGATCCGCCACGCCCGCACGCTGCCATCAGCCGACCCGGTCACGATCGTCGCGTCGTCGCCTGGGCAGGCGGCTAGCGACCAGATCGCCGCGTCGTGCCCAACCCAGCGGGCCACTTCCGTCACCGTCGCGATGTCCCAGCAGCGGAGCACGCCGTCGCCCGAGGCCGTCACCACCCGCTCGCCCCGATCGACGAAGGTGACCGCATTGGCACGCATGGGATGGGCGAGGCTCGCGATCGGCCGGCCGTCGGTCACGTCCCAGACGGTCACGATCCCGTCTTCGGCGGCTGCGGCGACCCGCTGGCCGTCGGGAGAGAACGTGGCCCTGAAGACGCGGCTGGCGGCGGCGAGAATCAGCGGGGCGGCAGCCGGCTCGGCCATCGGCCAGATACGGACCGTGCCATCCTGTGACGCCGAGACGAGACGATCGCCGTCGGCCGAGAAGCGAACGGAATAGACGGTGCCCTGGTGTCCCTGGAGCGGCGGCAGTTCCCGCCACGTCGAGGTCTGCCAGATGCGGATCGTGCGATCGCGGGACGACGCGGCCAGCAACGAACCCGACGGGCTGAAGTCGACCCCGTAGGCCGCGGCGCCATCCCGCACGAGCGACTGCACGAGCCCGCCATCCGACGGATCGCGGATCGAGATGCTGCCGTCGGCGGACACGGTCGCCAGCCACCTGCCATCCGGCGAATAGGCGAGTTCCCAGATCGCGGCGTCGTGGGCGGCACGGTCGATCCCACCGGCCGTCGGCGGGTCGGGGCGCCACGTCCGCAGGCGGCCTGTCATCGTGCCCAGGGCCACCGTGCGGCGATCGGGTGACCAGGCCACGGCAGAGACCGTGCCGCCGAGTCCAGCGAAGGCCGCCAACGACTCGTCGAGTGACGCGGCTAGGCAGTCGACCTCGACGGGGACGGGGCCACGCTCGGCGGTGTCGGCGGTCGCTTCGGCCAGCAGGCGGCGGGCCTCGCCGAGGTTGCCGCGGTCACGGGCCTCGACCGCCAGCAGAATCGTCGATAGGTAGCGCTGTCGGCGGGCGTCGATGCCGCTCGCCTCGGCTGCCACCACCGCGCGTTCGGTGGCCAGACGCTGTCGTTCCGCGCGACTCCAGGCGACGGAGGTTCCCGTGATCGTGGCCACGAGCGAGGCGAGGACGACCGCGGCGGCCGCCGCGACCGCGCGGTGTCGCCTCGCCAGTCGCAACAGCGACTCGGCCGCCGAGGGGGGCCGAGCCCGCACGGGTTCACCTGCCAGCCAGCGGGTCACGTCGGCCTCGAGTGCCGTGGCGTCGGCATAGCGGCGGCCCGCGTGCGGTTCCAGGCAGGTGGCGACGATTGCCGCCAGCGACGCAGCTTCTGCGGACGGGAGTCCGAAGCCTGCCAGGCGGTGTGCGAGCCGCCCGGCCGCCACCCCGGTTCGTGTGGCGAGAATGCAGGCGGCCTCTGCCGGCAAACGTCCGCGAAGCTCG
>VGYP01000295.1 GCA_016872955.1 Planctomycetota bacterium | reverse complement strand
TCCAGGCGGCATCCTCGCGCCGGGGGTTGGCGAGCGGCCGGCGAAACGCTGCGGCCGGATCGACAGGCGCGCTCACCGTCGCGGCGGCCGTCACCGGGATCTCCAAGGTCTCAAGTTGGCGGAGGAACTGCATGGTTGACCAGCCACCCTGCGACCAACCGTAAAGGAAGGTCTGCGGTGTCTTCTGCCCGAGGGCGGCGAGCACCTCGCCGGAGGCACGGAAGTGGTCGAGCATCGCCTGCACCGTGCCCTCGGGCACGATGAAGCTGTTGGGGGCCCGCCGGCCGCCCGGCCCGACCCGCGAGGTGCCGAGGCCGAAGTAGTCGGCCCCGATCACGACGTAGCCCTGCGAGGCGAAGGCCGCCAACACGAGCCGCGTCTCGAACGAATTGTCGGGCCGCGACGGAACCTCCTCGAGCCCAAAGACGGTGCCGTGCTGGTAGCTCACGAGCGGATGCGACGAGTTGCCGTCGTCGGGCATTGCAAGCAGCCCGCCGCTCACGGTCGGCTCGTTGTTCCATTCGGGAATCACGGAGTCAAACTGAACCTCGTAGAGCGTGACCGCGTGCCGCGGCGGGGTGAACGCCCCCTTGAACTCGCCCCGCTTCATCGTCGACCCGGCCAGGAACGCATCGAGTTCCTTCTCCACGATCGCGGCCAGCCGTGCCTTGTCGTAGACGCCGATCTTCCGATAGCGGACGCTCGACTTGACCGGCGTGAAAGCCTCGTCGCCCCGGCCGGGGCGGGCAACGCCCCACGCGGCTGCCAGGATGAGTCCGACGGCGAGCAGACGGCGTGCAGAAAAGATCATCGATCGACCCTGACGAGGAGATTTGACGCCTAGGAATCGGGAGGGTACCACACCGTCATGCCACCCAAAAAGCAAAAGCCTGCTCAGGCCCGCCGGTCGCCGTCTCCCCGTCGCCGGGCCATCGAGGTGATCGAGGGTCCGATTGCTCGCGACCGCACGCTTGGCAAGGCGACGACCTGGGTCATCGCCGGCGAGGTGCGCGTGCGCCGCGGCGTCACGCTGAAGATCGCCGACGGCGCGACGCTCCTGATCGCCAACGGCGTGCTCCCGAAGAGCCAGCTCCGCCGCGCGGCGCTGATCTTCGAACCCGGCTCCGCGCTCGTCGCCGGCCGCTTCGCCGTGCGGGCCTGCAATGGTGAACACCGTCCGGTCAAGGAGGCCGACAACGGCGGCCTCTGGTTTCTGGGCACGTTTGCGGCCGGAAGCAAGGACGGCATCACGGTGAAGAAGAGTCGGGGCGGCGAGCCGTCGTCGTTTCGGGCCCGGTCGATCACCACCTCGCACCTCGGCCGCCGCGACACCTACCGCAGCCCGAAGACGGGTAAGGAACTTGACATCGGCGACGACATCGACGGCTTCTCGCTCATCGGCGTGGGTCCGGACGAGTGGCATGTGGCCGAGGTCCGCAGCCTGTATTCGGCCGACGACGGGTTCGACCTCACCAACTCGCACGTCCGGCTGGATCGGCTCGAGGTGCGGCACCCTGCCGAGGACGGCCTAAACGTGTCGAGCAGCCGGATCGAGATCCGCCGCAGCCTGGTGCTCGACGTGCCCAAGTCACGCGACGCCGACCGCGACCTCTTCGACCTCGAGACCGACGACGGCGGCTCGTTCGTGGAGCTGCCGAAGGGCTGCTGGGTGCGGCTGCGGGGAGTGTTCGGCGACCAGCTCGCCCTCTCATCCCCGGACATGCCGCGTCCGAATACGGCTGCCGACAACGAGCGGCGGTATGCCTACTCGGGCAGGCTCAAGGCTGACGCGGTCATCCACTCGCTGACCGCCGACTGACACCCTGCCGACACGTTTCCAGCCGGTTGCGAGTGAACCAGGCTATTTTCGAACGAGCGTTGCCTGGAAGGCGACGAGTTTCCAATTGGCCCCTTGGCGCAGGAAGACCCGCGTCCAGCGGGTCTCGCCGTTGAGCGTGCCAGTTGTATCGTCGGACGCGATGCCCGATCGCCCCGTCAGGACTGCTGTGTCGCCATAGAGCCTGACTTTGATGTCTTTGGACGTCAGCTTGTCGTAGTTGACGTTCGGCTCCGCCTCGTCCTGCTTCACGCTCGCGAGAAAACCCGTGCGATCCGAGACGACGCCGTTCGGCCGCGTGTGAACGTAGTCCGGATGGAGCACGCCCTCGAGAAAGGCGAGGTTTTCGTCGACGACCGCAGCCTGGATGTCGGCGGTGAGTTGCTTCAGGTCGCGCTCGTCGCCCGCCACGTCGGCCAGGGTTGGCGTCGCGAGGCCGAGAAAGATGACAGCGGCCAAAAGGAAACGATGCATCGTGCACCCTGTCTTGAAGAAGGGGAAGCGGGCTGGGGAAGCAGAAAGTATGGGGGACCAGAAACCCACGGTCAACGCTTGGGCGAGTTCGGCGGTGGGTGGCCGAACGCCGGCCGTCAGTATTGGATCGCGATGCCGGCGTCGGAAAAGAACGGCGCGGCATCGGCGGTGAGGCCCCAGCCGATGCGGAGGCCGATCTCGACGTTGCGGGTGATGCTCAGATGGGTGCCAGGGCTGAAGAAGGGCTGCTGCGTGTCGTCCGCGAGCCCTTGCGTGTAGGAGCCGAACCACTCGGCATGCACCTCCCAGCGCTCGGTCACTGGCGCCCGCAGCACGACCGACGGGCTCCAGCTGCCGAACCAGTTGACGGCACCCTCGGAGTAGGCATAGCGGATCGCGCCGTCGAGCCGCCAGTCGTCCCAGAACTCCCAGCCCGCCGCGAGCGTCGCGACCGGCACGGTGCCGAAGACATCGCCATACGTGGGCGTCGCCGCCTCCATGAATGTGGGCTGCCGTGGTCGAGCGGCTTGGCGGTGCATGGGCAGGTTGGGTAACCTCAGCAAGGATCGGTCGTTCCAACCGGCATCCGACTCAACACCCCACGAGGCCTGCGATGGCGAAGTCCGCGAAGAAAACGTCCAAAAAGACCGCGAACCCGGCCATTGCCCACCAGAAGCGGACGGCCAAGGCCATCGCGTCGGCGATCGCCAAGGCGCGAAAGGCATCGGGCAAACGCGGCGGCGACGATGCCGACATTCACGTGCACGTGGGCGACGTTGTGATGATGGGCTTCGACGAGGCGGTCGATGCCGAGGAGTGGGGCGCGCGGGAAACCAACAATGAACTCGGCGGGGCGAAGGGCCGTCGCGGCCGGTCCGCGCGTGAGGCCGACCCGCAGGATGAGAAGAATCGCAAGGTCCACCGCACGATCACGCTCCGCAAGGGAGCGCTGAAGCTCCAGGCGGTGGAGAAGTCGCAGCCGGCCAAAAAGAAGAAGGCTGTGAAAAAGGTCACGAAAAAGAAGGCACGCCGCCGCTAGGCCGGGGCAAGCTGGGCAAGGCCTGATGGCGGCGCCGACCGGGACGGCTCGGGGATGCGGATTCCGCCGATAAGCGCGGTCGTAGGGGCGGCCGCGACGGCTGCCTGCCCAGGACGACCCAGCCATGCCACAGCGCGGCCCGTGGATGCTCTGCGCGATTGCTGCGCTCGTGCTCGGGCCGTTGCCTGATTTCGCCGCTGCCGACATCTCACCGCCGCAGGATGTCTACGAACTCCGCGCCCGCGACCCGCAGCAGCCGTTGCAGCCTCCGGAGCGCCTCCTGTTCCCGCGCTGGCAGGAGGAGCGCCGGGCGTCGGTCTACGGCTGGGTCGATTGCGGCATCGGCGGCAACACGCTCGGCAGCGACTTCAACGGCCCCATCGGTCTCCAGG
>VGYP01000294.1 GCA_016872955.1 Planctomycetota bacterium | reverse complement strand
ATGGAAGGAACCGGTATGCGGTGGACCGTGACGGGCGCCCAGGCCATGCTCCACCTGCGGGCCGTTTACCTCAACGGCCGCTGGGATGAATTCATCGAGTACCACGTCGAAACTGAGCTAGACAGGCTATACGGGAAGGCTGCGGCATAGAGATTTGCGAGTTAGCCCTGGGGAAATTGGCCGTGTCGGGGCCGGGACTAGCGATGTCGGCTGGGGGTGGCGGGCCGTCGCGGCCGTCGGGCACGAGCGCCTGGACGAGTCGGTAGACGATGTTGTCGTCACCAGGAGTCGCCGCGGCTGCCGGTTCGTCGAACTCCGGAGCTTTCAGCATCGCCACGGACTGCAGCGGCAGCTCGTCGTCGGCGGGGAGGCAAGGTGACTGCCCGAAGGCGAGCAGGGCGATCGCCACGTACGGCCAGCGTCGTCGCGCCATGACACTCAGCCCCCAGCCGCTCGTGGCCCACTCCCGTGTTCCTTGTTCGGTATTCCAGCGTCCGGAGTTCCATCTCGCTGGAGGCACGACGCCCCGCAGTTTGCCCCGCCCGCCGACGCCCACCGGGCTGTCACGTGGGGCGGGCGCCTGGCTTGGCGAGTTGCCGCAGTCCCCGCAGAGGCCAACGGATGCCTCGTCCATCGTGGGCCTGGACGCCCTGTCCGCGAACAGGCGAAGTGTCTGGCATCCAGCCCCAGGACGGGGCGATTCCCGAGGCAGCCAGGGCCGCGTTCCATGAAGCCGGATGGCCGCGCATCGTGCGAAGGGCAACGCCCGGGTGTCGGAGTTGGACGAGTCCACCCGTGATGGTTGCCATGGCGGCGGACCTGGTCCTCGGGTTCCACCGGGCAGCCCTTCCGGACGTCACCGACGATCCCGCGCAGAGGGCTGTGCAGTCGGCACGTGATACGGTGCGTCACCCATGCGACGAGCGAGCCTGCGGCGGCTGATCGCCATCGAATGGGACACGCTCGCGGGGATCATCGCCGCCTTCGTCGCCATGCTGCTGAGTCTCTTCGGGCTCGTCTCCGAGTTGACGGTGCGGGGGATTCTCCTGCTGCTGGCCGCCCTCATCCTGCTGCGGGAGTTGCGCAACGACACCCGCGCGGCCACGCATGCCGAGCATCTGGATTGCATGCGGCAGGACATCCGGGATATCCGCGAGAAGATCGGAACGACCGACCTCGTCGTGATCACGCCGCTCGCGCTCCGATCGGCGTTCCAGGACTTCGCGGATCATCTCAGCGGTCATGTGACCTGGTACAACGCCTGCTGTCGCATGTTTCATCGTCGCGAGGTGTTCGAGGCCACGCTCCGCCGTGTGATCGCGAATCCGGACGTGGTGTCGATCGAACTGCTGTGCGACGAGCGGGAGCGGCACGCCTGGGAAACAGACGTGTTGCTCCAGGTGCAGCGGTGTGCGGATGCCTGGAAGGTCAGGCAGCCCGTCTGGTGTTCCCTGTCGACATCCGTGTCGTTTCGGATCGGCGATCACCGTGAGTCCCGACGGCCGCAGGCCCTCGTGGCCGTGATGGACGAACCGTTCGCCAGTCGTGGCGATCCACTCAGTGCGCCCCGGTACCTCTTTCGCGTGCAGAATCACTCCGACATCCTGACGGCGATGGCCACCGTCGCTCACCGCGTCGCCAGCGGGTGCGGGGTGGAGGGGTAGGTCGTGCAATCGCTCCTGCCCCCGAGCGCATGATCGCGAGGACCGCGTTGGCGGGCCCCGTGTTCCTCGTCGCCGCGGTGGGCGGGATGGTCGTCGTCGTGGTCGTGCGGCGGTCGCTCGCGACGGCGGGGCAGCCGAGCAGTTCGCAGACGTCCGAGTCGTGGCCGCGACGAGATCTGTTCGAGGACGAGGCGATGGTCGACCGGCTGAAATCCGTCCGAGGATGGGCGGCACAAGGCGAACTCGGCAACCGGCCGCGCGGGAGCGCGGTCAGGGGGGCGGAACGGTCACGCGAAGGGGAGGGGAGCCGTCGGCCGTCAGTGCGCACGCTCCGCTGATGATCCGCTGGCGATCGGTGACCGCGATCACGGCGTCCGACGGAAGACCGGCTGCCGTCCCCTGAAGCATGAACTCGTGACGCACCCGGCCGCTGCTCGATTCGACGACGTGGGTCGCGCGACGAACGTCGCCGGTTGCCGTCAGCCGCAGCCTGGGAAGCTGATTGGCCACGGCGGCCGGGTGGATTTCCACGACGCTGACGCCCACCATGCCGTTCGCGTCCGGTGTGCCGACGGAGACCGTCAGCGTGAGATCCGCGAGATTGGGGACCGTGAGCGTCCGGTCGGCGCCCGGGCGGATGTCGCTCAGGTCGACCGTCAGGTCCGGCGCCGTCGTGTCGAAGCGGAACCATCCACGGATCTCCGCCTGCGTCGCCGCCGCGGGCCACTGCGCCGCGACGAGGTCGAGGACGGGCACGGTGCGTCCGCCCTGATACGACGGATCGTAGAACACGAACGGTGGCAGTGGTGCACCGCCCTCACCGAGCGGTCGCACCTCGAACCACAGCTCGGTGGGTCGGGGCGAGAACTGGGTCGGGTCGGCATTCTGGATCGACACGGGGAAGCGGATGTCGACGCCGGAACGCTGTGCCATGTGAGCCGCCACGAACGACCGCCGGGCTTGCTGCAGCGGATCGAGAACGGGGGACCGTGCGTCGCGGATGCCCTGCTCGGTACCGCCGTCGTAGCGACGGAACTCGAGTGCCCTCCCGCCGACGGTCGCGTAGAGGTCGATCGCGTCGCCGGCATGGACGCCAAATCGTCGGAGCGGCGCGACGGCGCCTGCTTCGAGCAAGGCATCGTACGTCACCTCCGTGTCCGACGGCGGCATCGGCAGGTCGACCGAGGAACCAAGCGGCTGGCTGCCGTTCGGGGCGTTCGGGCCACGGACCTGCCAGTGGAGCATCCGCAGCGATTCGCGGAGGGCCCGGACGAGCGCCGTCGCGTCGGCGGCCTCGTAGAACCTGCCGCCGGTGGTCGTGGCGAGATTGCGGACGTCGTCCATCCGCGACGCCCGTTCGGAGGTGTCCATGCCGAGGGCGAAGCCGATCACGTCGACCCGCAATCGTTCTCGACGGCGACCGTTGAGCCTGGCGATCTGATCCTCGACGGCGGCCGCGGTCACATATCGGCCACCGGTCTGGTCGTTGGCCCCGTCGGTCACCACGAGCACATAGCCCGGCGTGTCCTCCCGGCCACCGCCGAAGTCGTTGCCAACCGCCTCGGAGATGGCGAGGTAGAGCGGCGTCTCGCCACCCGGCTCCAGCGGGGCGAGGGTGTCCTGGATCTGGGCCACGACCGCACCGGTCAGCTCCTGCATGGTGAGCACCTGCTCGACGTCGCCGCCTGGCACGAGGGTGAACGGCCTGCCGCCGCGAGCGGCGTCGGCCTCTGCCTTCTCGCCGAGTGCGGTCAGCCCCGCGGTGTAGCGGCCCTGCTGGTCGCGGGACCAGCGGGTGCGGTGTCCGTAGAGCCACAGCGACACCCGCCAGTGTCCCGAACCGGCGAGCTGGTCGATCACCCGCGTGAGGGCGGCCCGTCCGGCCTCGAGCCGCGTGCGGCCGTCCGACGTCCGCTGGCCCATGCTGCCCGAACAGTCGAACACGACGGCCACCGATTGCGGACGGGGCGTTTCACCGCGAACCGTCACCCGCGGGGCCCTGTCGGGCCCCGGCTGCCAGGTGGTCGTCCGCGGCACGTCGGCTGCGGCGACGGGCATGCCGACGACGAGGCGATGCCCG
>VGYP01000293.1 GCA_016872955.1 Planctomycetota bacterium | reverse complement strand
CGCGACCGTCCCGGTACGGCCGGGCCGTGGGCTTTCGGCTGGCGGGGATCGGCAGCGCCGTGCCCGACCGCGTGGTGACCAACGCCGACCTGGCGCGGCTGGGATGCGACCCGGACTGGATCGCCTCGCGATCGGGCATCCACGAGCGGCGGCACGCTCCGCCGGAGATGGCCACGAGCGACCTCGCCGCAGCCGCCGGTCGCGCGGCCCTCGCCCAGGCCGGTCTGGCCGCCGGCGACGTCGACCTGCTGGTGCTCGGGACGTTCACACCGGACATGTGCATCCCCTCGACGGCCTGCATCGTGCAGGAGGCCCTCGGCCTCGACGCCCCCGCGATGGACGTCACGGCCGCCTGCGCGGGGTTCGCGTACGCCCTGGTGACTGCCGCCCAGTTCCTCGCCGCCGGCACGAGTCGGCTGCCGTTGGTGATCGGCGCCGATACCAACTCGCGGGTGGTCGACCCGGAAGACGTGAAGACCTGGCCACTGTTCGGCGACGGTGCCGGGGCCGTCCTGCTGGCCCCGGTGGAGACCGGAACGGTCGGTCGCGAGCGGGGCCTGTTGGCCTACGCCCTCGGCTCCGACGGCCACGGTGCCCAACTGCTCGCCTGCCCGATGAGCGGCTCGCGGCAGCCGATCACGGCCGAGGGGGCAGCCCGGCGGGAGCAGTTCATGCGCATGGACGGCCGGGCCGTCTTCAAGTGGGCGATCAGGCTGGCGGAGGAGAATATCGCGGCGGTCGTGGCACGGGCCGGCCTCTCGCTCGACCAGGTCGACCTGTTCGTCCTCCACCAGGCCAACGCCCGCATCCTGGACGGCATTCGCACGGCCCTCGATCTTCCTGCCGAGAAGGTGTTCATGAACCTCGATCGCTTCGGCAACACGTCGAGCGGGTCGATCCCGTTGGCCCTCGACGAAGCCTGGCGAACCGGGAGAATCGGGTCCGAGAGCACCATCGTGGTCTGCGGTTTCGGGGGCGGGCTGGCCTGGGGCACGGCGTGCTGGCGGCTCTGAGGCTGGGCCTTGGCGGTTGCGCGGGGGCATGCGCAGGGGCCGGTGCCTTTTGCCCCCGCGGAGATGTCACTGTTCAAGGCGGGGCCGCGACGCCACAATCCGCCGGCGACGAGCCGATCCCCGCCGGTGCAGGATGGCGGGCGTGCTCCCTCGTCCCCTTGAAGGATCGCGTGCATGACCGAAGCCGCCGTCAAGACGTTGCCCGCTCGCAAGGACGTGCGGCCCGGCGACACATGGGACCTCGCCAGCCTGTTCGACTCCGATCGGGCGTGGGAGGAGGCGCTCGAGGTCTGGGAGGACAGGATTCCCCAGTTCACCACCTACGCCGGCACGCTCGGCCAATCCCCTGAGCGGCTAGCGGAGTGCCTCGTCCATGAACTGGCCTTCGATCGCGAGGGGGACCGTCTGGGCACCTACGCCCAACTCCGCGCCAGCGAGGATCAGGCCGCCGCCGAAGCGCAGCGGATGGTCGGCCGGTTCCGGCACGTCGCGACGCGGGCCGGCGAGGTGGCCAGCTTCATCCGTCCCGAGATCCTCGCGATCCCGCCCCAGACCCTGGCCGACTGGATGAAGCAGCCGGTGCTCGCCGACTACCGTCTGCTCCTGGAGCGGTTGGTGCGGACGCGGCCCCACGTGCTCTCGGAGCCCGAGGAGAAGCTGCTGGCGATGCAGGGCACGTTCACCGGCACGGCCGCCAAGACATTTCGGCAACTCACCGACGCCGACCTCACGTTCGGCGACGTCACCAACGGCAAGGGGGAGCGGATCGAACTCTCCAACGCCACCTTCACCACGCTGCTGCACGACCCGGTGCCCGCCGTGCGCAAGACCGCCTTTGAGCGGTTCTACGCCCAGTATCAGGCCCACGCCAACACGCTGGCGGCCACACTCTCGGGCTCCAACGAACTCGACATCTACGCTGCCAGAGTCCGCGGCTATCCCGGTGCGGTCGAGGCGGCGCTGTTCCAGGACAACGTCCCGTTGGCCGTCTACGACCAGCTCATCGCGGCAGTGCGGAGTCACCTGCCGGCCGTGCACCGTTACTACGCTCTCCGCAAGCGGGTTCTCCGCCTGCCCGAGATCCACCACTACGACTGCTACGTGCCGCTGGTCCCCGAACTCGAGCGGAAGCACACGTGGGACGAGGCGGTGGACGTGATCGTCACGGCCTTGCGGCCGCTGGGTGCTGAGTACTGTACGCGGATGGAGCGCGGTCTCCGTGGCCGCTGGTGCGATCGCTACCCCAACGCGGGCAAGCAGTCGGGGGCCTTCAGCTCCGGCACCTATGATTCCGCGCCCTACATCCTGATGAACTTTCAGGAGGACGTGATCGAGCACGTCTTCACGCTCGCCCACGAGGCGGGCCATTCCATGCACACCCGCTTTTCGGCCGAGGCGCAGCCCTACCAGTACGCCGACTACACGATCTTCGTCGCCGAGGTGGCGAGCACCTTCAACGAACAGCTGCTGACCCGCCTGCTGCTGGAGCGGGCGACCTCCAGGCAGGAGCGGGCGGCGATCATCGCCCGCGAAATCGACTCCATCCGCAACACGATCGTGCGGCAGACGATGTTCGCCGAGTTCGAGCGGCGGAGCCATGCCTGTGCGGAGCAGGGGGAGCCGCTGACGTTGGAGCGGTTCCGCCTCATCTACCGTGAACTACTCGACGCTTATTTCGGCGGCGACTTCATCATCGACAAGGCCCTGGAGCTCGAGTGCCTGCGAATCCCGCACTTCTACCGGGCCTTTTACGTCTACAAGTACGCCACCGGTCTCTCCGCCGCGATCGTGCTGGCCAAGCGCGTCGCCGAGGGGGTGCCGGGCGCCCTGCAGGCCTACCTGGGCTTTCTCAAAGGGGGCTCGTCGACCTGCTGCGGGACGCGGGGGTCGACCTGGAGAGCGCCGAACCGGTGGCCATGGCACTGACCCGCTTCGGCGAACTGGTGGACGAGCTGCAGGGCCTGTTGTGACGTCCCGGTGATGGGCGGGATCGTCGGCTCGAGCGGTGTTCAGCCGGTCGTCCGGGCAAGTTCGACCAGGGCCCGCACCATCACACCCGTGCCGCCGCCGTCGGTCCACGGCTGAGGCTTCTCCGCGAATGCCGGCCCCGCGATGTCGACGTGAGTCCAGGGCACGTCCCCCACGAACCGTTCCAGGAACTTGGCGGCCGTGATGGCACCCCCGAGCCGACCTTCACCGACGTTCTTGATGTCGGCGACGTCGCTCTTGATCTGATCGCCGTAGTCGGCGTACATCGGCAGCTGCCAGACAGCTTCACCTACCGCGCGGGCCGCGGCCGCCACGGCGTCGCAGCAGGCCTGGTCATTCGTGAACAGGCCCGCCACATCGTTGCCCAGCGCCACCATGCAGGCCCCGGTCAGCGTGGCCAGGTCGATCATCCTGCGTGGTGCGAGGCCGCAGACGACGTCGAGGACGTCGGCGAGCACCACCCGCCCCTCGGCGTCGGTGTTGTGGATCTCGATCGTGGTGCCACTGCGGGCCGTGATCACGTCCCCCAGCTTGTAGGCGGCGGGGCCTGTCATGTTCTCGACGAGGCCGACGCTCGCCACGACGTCCACCGGCAGCTTCAGGCTGGCGACCACGCCGATCGCGCCAAGCACGCCGGCCGCGCCCGACATGTCCATCTTCATACCCATCATCGACTCCGAGGGCTTGAGCGACAGGCCGCCGGAATCGAAGGTCACGCCCTTGCCCACGAATGCCAGGTCGGGGTGGTCGCCAC
>VGYP01000292.1 GCA_016872955.1 Planctomycetota bacterium | reverse complement strand
GCGGCCGTCCCGGCAGGTCGACCGCTCAGGCTGCGCTGGCCGGCTTGGCGAACACCAGCCGCCCGGCCGACGTCTGCAGCGTGCTCGTCACGCTCACCTGCACGGTCTGGCCAATCTGACCACGACCGTTTTCAACGACCACCATCGTACCGTCATCGAGGTAGCCGACGCCCTGATCGGGCTCCTCGCCCGGCTTGATGAGCCGCACCGAGAGGGCGTCACCCGGCACGAAGGCGGGCTTGAGGGCGAGCGATACGTCGTTGACGTTGATCACCGGCACGCTCCGCACCGCGGCCAGCTTGGCCACGTTGGGATCGATCGTGACCACGCGGCCCTCGAGCTGACTGGCCATCGCGACCACCCGGGACTCGAGCGTGGCCTCCCCGTCGAGTTCGTTTCGCGGGCTGATCACGTCGACGTCGATGGCCTTGTTGCTCCGCAGCCGATTGAGCACGTCGAGACCGCGCCGGCCGCGGGTCCGCCGTGTCCGATCCTGCGACTCCGCGGCCACCTGCAACTCGTCGAGCACGAAGGAGGCGATGACGAAGCGGCTCTCGAAGACGCCCGCCTCAGCCAGGTCGGCCACCCGGCCGTCGACGATCGACGTGGTGTCGAGGATGTTGGGCCGCAGGCCGCGGACGTCGCGGGCGAACTCGACGAATGGGATCAGGAAGCGGAAGTCGTTGCGGGTCTGCAGGAGCAGGCTGGTGGAGAGGTAGCAGAGCACGCCTCCCAGGATCAGCGGCAGCCAGCTCCAGAGCGGGTCGGCCTGGTTGAGGGGCAGGATCGGCGTCAGCGCGAGCATCGTGATGTAGGTCAGGAAGACGCCGATCAGCAGGCCGAAATAGACGGCCGTGATGATCGTCAGGTCCTTGCGGCGGATCGTGGAGTCGATGCCGATCACGGTCAGCGGCAGGGCGATCATGCCCGTCAGGATGCCCCACGGCACCCACGTCGGTACGGTCCGCAGCGACGGGTGATTGATGATCAAGACCGCGATCCCGGCCGAGACGACGATGAAGATGGCGCGCAGGAAGAAGAGAGCCATGGCTGGAACCCGATCTCAGCGGGGGCGAACCGGATCGTGAGATCATAACGCGGCCGGACGGCCCCGGCCAAAGAAGCCCGCCGATGCGCGGGCTCGGGATGGCCCGTGCCATCTGGCCGGACATTCGCTCCAGGCGGAGCTCCTCGGCAGGGCCGGCACGATCACCACGGGCCATCCCCCACGGACCGGAGCGGTCCGTTCACGAGCCGCGGCCGAGGCGGCGGGCGTGGTCGACCTCCAGGAACCGGTCGGTCATGCCGGCGATGTAGTCGGCGGTGCTGCGGCGCGGCCCGAAGTCGTCGGCCCGGACGCGGAACCGCGGTGGCAGCTCGGCCGGCCGCGCGACGTACCAGGCGAAGAGATCGGCCAGCTTCTCCTGGGCCGGCAGTCGGATCGCGAGCACCCGCTCGCTGCGATAGACCTGCTCGAACAGAAACCGCTCGAGTTCACGCTTGGCGGCCGCCAGTTCGGGCGCATGGGCCACGATCCGACGCGTGCCGCCGGCCGGGGTCCGGCAGGCGGCCCGCACGTCGGCCACCGAGCCGATCGCCAGCGCCGCCAGGGTCGTCCGGCTCGTGCGGACGAGCTCGGCCACCTGGAAATCGACGAGGTCGTGAATCAAGGCCCGTTTGAGGTCACCGCCCGTGAGCGGACCGAAACAGTCGCGGACCCTCGTCGCCGCGGCCGCCACCAAGGGCAGATCGAGCAGCGCGTCGAGCGTCACGAGGCCCAACTCGATCGCGTCGTCGACGTCGTGCGTGTCGTAGGCAATGGAGTCGGCGGCGTCGACCACCTGCGTCTCCAGCAGCGGCGCGGGGGCCTTGCCATCCTTCTTCCGCGTGGCCTGGGCGTCGAGCGCCTCACGGGTCAGGTTGAGGCCCGGGAACTCCGGGTAGCGGCTCTCCAGGAACTCCATGATCCGCAGCGCCTGGGCGTTGTGGTTGAAGCCCCCCTCGTCGCGGAGCAGCGCGGCGAGCGTGTCCTCGCCGGCATGGCCCAGTGGCGGGTGGCCGATGTCGTGGGCCAACGCCAGCGTCTCGACGAGGTCCTCGTTAAGGGCCAGCGCGCGGGCCAGCGTGCGGGCGATGTTGGTGACCTCGAGCGTGTGGGTGAGGCGGCTGCGGTGGTAGTCGCCGTGGTAGCCCGTGAACACCTGCGTCTTGTGGGCCAGCCGGCGGAACGCCGCCGAGTGGACGATCCGGTCGCGGTCCCGCTGGTAGGGGCTGCGAAAGGCGTGGGGCGGCTCGGCGTGGACGCGGCCGGCGGAGTCGGCCGCCCGCATCGCCCAGGGCGCGAGCAGGGCCGCCTCGCGGGCCCGCCAGTCGGGCGGCTCGAATCGAGCGGACGTCATGGCGTCACCGCTCCCGAGGCCGCGGCCCGCAGCTGCAGCCAGAGCTCGTCCAGGGACTGAGGCAGCACGCGGACGCCGGCCGTCGTGGGCATGAAGTTGACGTCCCCCGCCCAGCGGGGCACGACGTGCCAGTGGAGATGCCCCGGCACACCGGCTCCCGCCTCCCGGCCGAGGTTCAGCCCCACGTTGAAGCCCTGGGCCTGCATCGTCCGCTCGATCGTCCGGCACCACGCGGCGAGGCACCGCTGCAGGTCGAGCAGCTGCTCGTCGCCGAGCGAATCGAGGGTGCCGCGGTGCTCGAGCGGGGCGACGAGCAGGTGTCCGTTGGCGTAGGGGAAGCGATTGATCACGACCACGCTCTGGGGCGAGCGGGCCACGACGCCCAGCGGCCGGTCATGCTCGGCCGCGGCCGAGGCGGCCCGGCAGAGGAAGCAGTCGCGGTCGGCGCCCGGCCGCCAGCGTTCGACGGCCACGGTCGCGGCCGCCTCCTCGCCCTGCACGTAGCCGAGTCGCCAAGGAGCCCAGAGCCGGTCGATATCCATGCCATCATGGTACCCGACCGTGGCCGCCGCCCCCACGCCCCGGCGGCGGCGTGCATCGGCCGGCGTGGCGGCCGGTAGAGCCCCGGGGGCAGCCCATCCCGTATGCTGCTCGCGTCGCAGGTCATGCGCGCTCGCCCGGAGTCCCCGCGTGGATTTCAAGGTCTCCCTCGACGTCTTCTCGGGGCCGCTCGACCTGTTGCTCTACCTCGTGAAGAAGCACGAGGTCGACGTCACCGAGGTCCCCATCTCGGTCATCACGCGGGAGTTCTGCGAGCATCTCGACGTGCTGGAGCAGCTCTCGATCGAGCGGGTTGGCGAGTTCGTGGAGCTCGCCAGCGTGCTGCTCGAGATCAAGGCCCGCGCACTCGTGCCGCGGCCGGAGGAGCAGGAGGAGGCGATCGAGCCGGTCCGCGAGGATCTCGTGCAGCGCCTGCTGGAATACAAACAGTACCGAGACGCGGCCGCGCTGCTGGAAGACCGGGCCCGCCAATGGGAGGTGCGGTTTCCGCGGCTGCACGGCGAGCTGGCCGCGCCGGGCCAGGGGCCGGCCGAGCTGGCGATCGCTGAGGTGCACGTCTGGGATCTCGTCGCCGCGATGGGCCGCGTGCTCGCCAAACGCGACAAGCGGCGGCCGCGGCAGATCGTCCAGGACGACACGCCAATCGAGTCGCACATCGAGCGCATCGAGCGGCTCGTGGCGGAACAGGGGAGGGTGGCGTTTTCATCGCTTTTCGAAGACGATATGCCTCGTTCCCGGCTGGTGGGCATCTTCCTGGCGACGCTCGAGCTCGTCCGCCGCGGCAAGCTCTCGACCA
>VGYP01000291.1 GCA_016872955.1 Planctomycetota bacterium | reverse complement strand
GAGTAGCCGGTTGCGATCCGGTAGCTCGGGTGGTACATCAAGTAGAACCCGGACGTGTTGCGGTGGCAGTTGTGCTGGACGCCCTTCTTCAACACGATCTTGTCCGGGCGCAGTAGCTCGCCGTGCTGAAGGATGAAGTCGTCCAAGTCCACGTCTTGGTGGTAGACCCGTTCGCCGCCGATGGCGAGCAGCACGTCGTCAATCGTCTTCATGATGTCTCCTCGATCCGGCTCTTGCCGCGTCGTTCGGTCAACTGGTGTTCCCGCCCGCGCCCGGCGCGGCGGTGTGCGACGAGCCAGCGGGGCGTTCAAACTCTCTCCAACGGTGTCAGCGGTTACGTTCAAGCTTCCGGGTCGTCGGGCGTGGTGCCGTCATCGTCGTAATCGGCCCGTCCTTCCACGCTTCATTTCTGGCAAGAAATCGTATGCCAGACTCCGTGGCAACGTCGAACTGCACGTCGGGCCACCCCGAACCGTCGCGCGGCGGCGAGACAGCACTTTTCCGGCAGCATCGGGAGGCGTTGGGGTTGGCGAGCCACGGCGGGAAAAAGGCGTCGGCAGCCGTCTCCGACTACTCCCTACGCCCTGTCTTGACCGCGCGGATGGGGTACAGGTCGCCTTAGGCGTAGCCCTCGCCGATGATCTCAACCTCCAATTCGATCACTTCGAGTTGGCCCTGTAGGTCGGGCCACCGTTTCGGGAGTGCCTTCGCCAGCTTCCTCGCCCAAGTCGAATCCGTGTTTCCAAGCCACGGGATGAGTGGCGACAGGTTCACCTCGGAACGGGACCAATCCACGACGTTGGGCATCTGCGCGGCCCGCCCGTCGAGCGCGCCGCCGTACCACTCCCTCGTCATGAAGGATCGCGTCTGCTCCTCGGTCGGGGGGACATGGCCAGCGAGGATGTAGAAGCTCAAAGGGACGCGGACGTTCACGATCTATTTCATGCGATCCTCCGGTTGTGGGCAGTCAGCGCTGCGTCCTTAATCGTCGTCGTGCCGGTTGCCTCGACTGGTAAGTGACTCATTTTCCTCGATAGCGTCGAGGAACTGCTCGCCCGACTCCGTGAAGGCGTCGAACTCCACGTCGGGCCACCTCTCCGTGATGGCCTTCAAGAGAGCCGAGCCGAATCCTTGACGCCGGTGGCCGTCCATGACGTACAGCCAATCGATGTACCACCCGTAGCCCTCCACGATCCACGCCTGGGCGACGGAGTACGCCATCTCTTTTCAGCCAGTATTCGACCGCCCAACGGATGCCCGGCTTCGACCACGACGCGACGGGGGCGTCGAGCCGCCTAAAGAGGATTTTCGCATGGTCAAGCTGCACGATCTAGACTTCATTCTTCTGGTGCATCGCACTGTCCTCGGCTGCGTCTGGGTGCTGTTCGTGTCTGTCGCCACCCTCAATATCGGCAACCAACACCCGCTTGTAAACTGACGCCAAGGCCCGCGTTCTCGTCGCCAGATTCACGGCTCAGGCCGCGACGCGCGAAGGAAGGCCACCATGACCACATCTCGGTATAACAAGGGCATACGGTGGAGGTGGCCGCTGCATTCCCCGTGACGACCGAGTTTTCCGCAGGTGAACTTCGCCAATCGCCGGGTCTGGAGAGACGTTCATGCACAAGGCTGATACTTCGCGGTGGGGCGATGCCCACGACTTCGATTCGGGCAACCCGGTCAGCGAACGAGGCACCCGGCTGGTCGTGCTGCTGACCGCGACGATGATGGTGGGCGAGATCGTCGCCGGCTGGCTCACCAACTCGATGGCCCTGCTGGCGGACGGCTGGCATATGGGGACGCACGTCGCGGCCCTCGGTGTCACGGCCTTCGCTTACTGGTACGCCCGCCGGCACGCCGCCGACCCACGGTTCGCATTCGGGACGTGGAAGGTCGGCGTCCTGGCCGGGTTCGCCAGCGCCATCATCCTCGGCCTCGTCGCGTTGTACATGGCCTGCGAGTCGGTGGTTTGGATGTTGCACCCCATGTCGATCCAGTACGATCAAGCCATCGCCGTGGCCGTCGTCGGCCTGTTGGTCAACCTCTCAGCGCGCGGCTGCTGCACGGCGGCAGCGGCCACCACGGACACGGTCACGGACATTCGCACGGTGACGGCCACCATCACCACGACCTGAACCTGCGCGCGGCCTACCTGCACGTCTTGGCCGACGCCCTGACTTCGGTCCTGGCTATCGTCGCCCTGATTGGCGGGAAAGCGTTCGGCTGGGACTGGCTCGACCCGGTCATGGGCATCGTCGGTGCCGCCGTCATCACCATCTGGGCCTGGGGGCTGCTGAGGCAGACGAGCCGGGTGCTGCTCGACCGTGAGATGGACGAGCCGGTCGTTCAAGAGATTCGTGACGTGATCGAGGGCAGTAGCGAAGCGGTGGTCGTGGACCTGCACGTCTGGCGGGTCGGGCCGGGCAAGTTCGCCTGCATCGTCGGGGTGGCGACAGCCAACCCCGAGCCTCCCGAACACTACAAGGAGCGACTGCGGGTGCATGAGGAACTCGTCCACATCACGTTCGAGGTTCACCACTGCCAGGGCGAACACCCGCACACCGAAGAATTGGTTGCTGCTCGGTGACGTGAGGTCAACGCGGTCAGCCGATCCGAGGGATCAGGTGGCGTGGCACCGCTTCGCGGACGGTCGGGCGGAACCAGTCGATTTTGCCGGTCTTCTTCCTGGCGATCCGCTTCCGCCGCGCGTTTGTGAACGGCGTGGGGTTGATCCGCGACAGCCACGGGCGGGGGGCGCGATCGGGTGCCGGGACGCCCTCGACGTACTGCATGAAGGTGAGCATCGGGGTATGTAGCCCGCCCGACACCGGCACTCAAAAGAAAAGTCCGCAGAGGGAAAGCCGGATACGGTCGATGGAACCGGATTCCGGGGGAAATGAGCGCGGGTTCGAGCCGCTTCAGTTTTGCGACACGGATCGGGCCGGACGCGGTCGCCGACAAACAGGCAGAGCGCTGCCGTTCGCGCTTCCACTGAGCGCGCAGTTCAAGCCCCTTGACCGACGCCCACCTCTCTACCAATTTCCATTTACGGTAGCCGACTCTAGGCTTCCAACTGCCGATACACAATCGTCAGATGTCTCTCTCTTAAGTAGATGCGTCGAGCAGAAGATCGACGGCTTGTGCCGAAGCCTCGGGCAATCGACGGGGATACATATTTCGGCTTCCCACGGCTTGCCGTCCGCATTCGGCGGCGTGACAGCGCCCGCCGCTGCCCTCCTCAGCCCGCTTCCGGCGAACTTTTTTCGGTAAAACTTCGTATGCACCTTGTCGCCACTCGCTGAAGGTATTACAAAAGTATAACTTAAAACCGTTTCGTATTACTTTGTTTGACCGGAGTGCCGCCACAGGCTCCGCTCAGGAGGTCCGCATGACCGCACGACCGCGCGCCTCGTACCGCACCGCCTTCACGCTGATCGAGTTGCTGGTGGTGATCGCCATCATCGCCGTCCTCATCGGCCTGCTCGTGCCGGCTGTCCAGAAGGTTCGGAGCGCTGCCGCCCGGATGAGCAGCCAGAACAACCTCAAGCAACTTGGCCTCGCCCTGCACAGCTACGAGAGCGCAAACAGCAAACTGCCGGGGATGCTGTCGGTGGGGGCCAGCAACGCCACCTCATTCGGCTATTCGGTCCACGCCCAACTGCTGCCGTACATCGAGCAGGAAAACCTCGGCAAGACGTTCGACATGTCTCAGCCGCTGTTCGTCGGCGTCTTCCCGACACCTTCGTTCCGACTCAACCCGGTGATGGCTCCCGCTGCCGCCACGGTCG
>VGYP01000290.1 GCA_016872955.1 Planctomycetota bacterium | reverse complement strand
GACTCGCTCGGCGAGGTGCAGCGAAAACCCGATGGGGCCGGGCTGATGCGGATCCGCGTCGAGGGACGCGGCCTGGCGATCTCCCTGGACGCTGCCGCCAAGCTCGTCGTGGCCGACAGTTGACCGTCGTTTCAGTGCCCCGGCCGCTCCCAGACCCCCGACTGTCCCAGGCACTCGTCGACCGCCACCCGGATCGTGCCCCGGGCGGCTTCCCCCGCGGCGTTCAGCGACTCCAGCAATCGCTCGCCGATCCAGCGGGCGAGCCATTCGGCCGTGGTGTTGGCGAGCGGCAACAAGACGCACTCGGCCGCGGGAAACACCCAGCGGCGGTCGGCGAAGCGGACGGTCACCTCATCCCCCCCGAGCGGTCCGGCGGCCGTCGTCACCTGGAGCAATCGATTGCATGTGGGCAGAAGCATCCGGTGGTCGAGCGCCGACACGATCCGCGTCACTCCGTCGCGAAGCGCGATGAAGTCGACGACCATGCCATGGGCGTCGGGTTCACCCGCCACGTCGACGGCGACCATCCAGTTGTGGCCGTGCACGGGTTCGCAGAGGTCGTCGGTGAGCGTGATGAAGTGGCCGGCGCAGAAGACGTGCTCGGCCTTCCGGAGCCGGATTTCGTAGCGTTCGTTCATGGGCGGGGCGGCGGAGTCGGGGGACGCGGAGCGGTGAGCGGCAGCACGCCGCGGAGGCGGCCGCCGCGAAGCAGAATATAGAGTGCGGCCGCGATCAGGTCGGCCGTGGTGCCGGGATTGAGCCGGCGAGGTCCTCGCAGCCAGGCGTCAAAGGCGGCCACCCGGTCGGCCCAGTCGGGTGCCGACTCCCCGGCGACGAGGTCGGCCGCACGGTCCGAGACCTCCTGGGCCGCGGCCTCGCCATGCCGCCGGCCGATCAGCGAGTCGGGCCGGCGGGCCAGTTGACGCAGGTGTGCCCGGACGAGCGACCGCTCGAGGGAGTCGCCGGTGGTGACTCGCGTGGTGATGTCGGCGACCGGTCCCTCGAAAAGCTCGTCGTAGCCGTCGGCCCAGAGGCGGGCGATGGTGTCGCGGTCGGCCGCATGTCGCATCGCCGCCCGAATGTCCCGCGGCGGAGGTCCTGTGACGTCCCAGCGATCACTCCTGCCGAGGCCGCCCGGTCGGGCGAGGGCGATCGCCTGCCAGATCAACGCGGCGTCGGTGGGGCCGGTCGCGGCGAGCACCTCGGCGACGTCGCCCGGCCCGATCACCAGGTCGGCATCGGGCGTGCCCGGCACGGCGGCCAGGGGGGCGACGAGCAGCACGATGCCAAGGTTGGCGTTGGAGGGCGTCACACGTCCCGCAGCCATCACGGCCGCCAGGATCGTGTCGCCCAGCGGCCGGTCGGGAGCGGCGTCGAGCGGTGCGGAGATCGCCACCGCCGCCGCCACCAGGTCGGCGAAGGCAAGGTCGGTGAACGACGCGGCGGGGTGAACGTTGCCGGGCTTGGCGGCCGCGGCCTCGAGAATGCCCGCCAGGGCGGCGCACCAGCCGGGGCCCCAGGGTCGCAGGTCCGTCGGGATCGTTGCCGCGGCGGCCGTGACGTGGTGGCCGAAGGCGAAGTGGGACTGGACCATGCCTCGTTTCCGGGGGCGACGGGGTGGGACGCGGGGGATGTTCGAGGCGAGGCTACACTGGAACGAAAGGTCCGGCGAGTGAGAGACGGAGAGCGAAAGGGCATGGCGTCGGTGGTGAACGGGGCGAACGAGGCGACCGTCGGCCCGGAGTGCTTCATCAACCGGGAGTCGAGTTGGCTGGAGTTCAACCTCCGGGTCCTCGAAGAGGCCGAGAACCCCGAGAACCCGCTGATGGAGCGGCTGAAGTTCCTCGCGATCTTCAGTTCGAACCTCGACGAGTTTTTCATGGTCCGCGTGGCCGGCCTCCGCGAACAGGCCTTCGGCGAGAGTGCCCCGCAGGACTATTCGGCCGATGGCATGACGGCCCTCACCCAGCTCGGGGTGGCCGCGGCCCGGACGCAGGAACTCGTGGCCCGCCAATACCGCTGCCTCCGCGAGAGCATCGGGCCGGCACTCAAGGCCGAGGGATTCGAGCAGCTCAAGTATGCGCATCTGGAGGGGCTGCAGCGGGAGCAGATGGATCGTTTCTTTCATGACCGTGCGCTGCCGATCCTGACGCCGATGGCGGTCGATCCGGCCCACCCCTCGCCTCGGTACCACAACCGCGGGCTCTATCTGGGGGCGATGCTGCACCGCACCGAGGGGCTCGGCCCCAAGCAGCTGTTCGCCGTCGTGCAGGTGCCGCAGGTGCTGCCGCGGATCGTGATGCTCTCCGGTGGCGGCCCAGGACGGTTGCCCTTCGTCCTCCTCGAAGACGTGATCTCCGCGCGGCTGCCCGACCTGTTCGGTGGCTTCGAGGTCGACACCTGGACGACCTTCCGGATCACCCGTGACAGCGACCTCGAACTGCTCGAGCAGGAGTCGGACGACATGCTCCGGCTGATCGAGGACCGCCTCAAGGCCCGGCAGCGGGGGCAGGCCGTGCGGCTGGAGATCGCCGCCAAGGCCGACGAGCGGCTGGCCTCGATGATCATCGACGAGGAGGGGCTGCGGGCGGCGGAAGCTGGCGATGGCTACGGAGAGATCTACCGGATCGACGGACCACTCGACCTGACGGCCCTCTGGGAGTTGCATCGCCTGCCGGGGCTCGAGCGACTGCACGACAAGCCCTTCACGCCCCACGCCCCGCGGGGCCTGGAACGGCACGGCGACGACATCTTTCGCGCCATCTCCCGCCGCGACATCCTCCTGCACCATCCCTACGAGTCGTTCGATCCGGTCGTGGAGTTCGTGACCAAGGCAGCCAATGACCCGCGGGTGTTGGCCATCAAGCAGACGCTCTACCGCACGAGTGGCGACTCGCCGATCTCGCGAGCCCTGATCGCCGCCGCGGAGGCGGGCAAGCATGTCACGGCGCTGGTCGAGTTGAAGGCCCGCTTCGACGAGGCCAACAACGTCAGTTGGGCGCGGCAGATGGAGCGGGCCGGCGTCCACGTCGTGTTCGGGTTCCTCGACCTCAAGACCCACTGCAAGGTGTCGCTCGTGGTCCGGCAGGAAGGCAGCGGCCTGCGTCGCTACGTCCATCTCGGCACGGGCAACTACAATCCGACCACGGCGTTGCTCTACACCGACCTGGGACTTTTCACGGCCGACGAGGCGATCGCCGAGGATGCCTCCGCGTTATTCAACCTGCTCACCGGCTACTCCCAGGGGCACTCCTGGCAGCGGCTCATCGTCGCGCCCGATGACCTCCATCGGCGGACCGTCGAGTTGATCGAGGCCCAGACCCGCCGCGCGGGCGAGGGCAAGCCGTCGCGTATCTTCGCCAAACTCAACGCCCTGGTCGACCATCGCGTCATCGAGGCCCTCTATCGGGCCAGTCAGGCGGGAGTGCCGATCGACATCGTCGCACGCGGCATCTGCTGCCTGCAACCTGGTGTGCCGGGCCTGAGTGAGACGATCCGCGTGCGAAGCATCGTCGATCGCTTTCTGGAGCACAGTCGGATCTACGTGTTCGGCCCCGACGACGAGGCCAGCGTCTTTCTGTCAAGCGCCGACTGGATGCCGCGGAACTTCTTCCGGCGCGTGGAGGTGATGTTTCCGGTGCTCGATGAGGGACTCGCCGGGCGTGTGCTCAAGGAGATCGTGCCCGTCTATCTGGCCGACAACACGCGGGCCCGGCGGCTCGATGCCGGCGGGCAGTTCCGCCTGCTGCATCCGGCAGCGGACGAGCCGCCCCGACGCTGCCAGCAGGAGTTCCTGGCCGAACG
>VGYP01000289.1 GCA_016872955.1 Planctomycetota bacterium | reverse complement strand
GAGATCACTCGGGACATCCTGACCGTGCAAGACCCCGATACGGGCGGCGATCTGGTCGACAAGATCCTCGACACCGCCGGCGCCAAGGGGACCGGCAAATGGATGAGCCAGCACGCCCTCGACCTGGGCGTGCCGAGCACGCTTGTCACGGAAGCGGTCTATGCCCGCTGCCTCTCGGCGATGAAGGAGTCCCGCACGCGGGCGAGCCGCATGCTCGCCGGCCCGGACCTCCGCTACTCCGGCGACGCAGCGGGCTTCGTCAAGCAGGTGCGACAGGCTCTCTACGCCTCCAAAATCGCCAGTTACGCCCAGGGCTTCGTCCAACTGGCGGCGGCGGCAGCCGAGCACGACTGGCCCCTCGACTACCGGTCGATCGTGATGCTCTGGCGCGGCGGATGCATCATCCGAGCCCGGTTCCTGGAGCGGATCGCCGAGGCGTACGATGCCGACCCGGTCCTCGAGAACCTGATGCTCGCCCCCTACTTCCAGCAGGCCCTCGCCCGCAGCCAGCAGGCCTGGCGTCATGTCGTCGCCACCGCAGCCGCGGTGGGCGTGCCGATCCCGGCCTTCATGACGGCGTTGGCCTACTACGACGGCTATCGCCACGAGCGGCTCCCCGCCAACCTCCTCCAGGCCCAGCGGGACTACTTCGGGGCCCACACGTATCACCGGCTGGATAAGCCGGGCACGTTCCACACCGAGTGGCTGGAACTCCGACGCCCGGTGGCGAAGGGATGATGGCCGGAGACTATCTCCACAACCTGTTCGGGCTGGCGGGCCGCACGGCCGTGGTCGTCGGCGGCACGGGGGTGCTGGGGGGCGCACTCGCCGAAGGCCTCGCCCGAGCGGGCGCCTTCGTGGTCGTGGCGGGCCGGGGGGCGGACCGTGGCAGCGGCCGCGTGGCGGCGATCAAGGCCGGCGGGAGCGACGCCACCTTCGTGACCGTCGATGCCGTGGCACGGGATAGCGTCCGGGCCCTTCTGGACGCGACGCTCCGGGCCACCGGTCGGGTCGACATTCTCGTCAACTGTGCCGGAGTCAACTCGTCGCTCCCCTACTTCGAGATTCCCGACGACGACTTCGACCGGGTCATCGACACCAACCTCAAGAGCACGCACCTGGGCTGCCAGATCTTCGGAGCCCACATGGCAGACCACGGCGGCGGGGCGATCCTCAACATCGGCAGCGTTTCGGCCGACAAGCCGCTCTCGAAGGTGTTCGCCTACTCGGCTTCCAAGGCGGCCGTCGTCAACTACACGCGAAACGTGGCCCGCGAACTCGCCCCGCGGGGCGTGCGGGTCAACGCGCTCTGCCCGGGCTTCTTCCCCGCCGAACAAAACCGCAAGATTCTCTCGCCGGAGCGGGTCGCTGCCATCATGGGGCAGACGCCCATGAATCGGTTCGGCGAGCCCGCGGAACTGGTGGGTGCCGCGCTGTTGCTCTGCGCGCCGACGGCGGGCAGTTTCATCGCCGGCGCCGAGCTCTACGTCGATGGCGGCTTCACCGCGATGAGACTGTAGGGCTGGCCGCAGGTTCCGGCCGATCCGACCGCCCGGCGGCCGCACGTTCGCCAACCACCACCTGACTTTCCATGCCCCACACGATCGTCATCTTCGGCGCGTCAGGTGACCTTACGAGTCGCAAACTGGTGCCGGCACTCTACAACCTCACGCGCAGCGGCTTGCTGCCGCCCGCCACACGAATCGTGGGCTTCTCCCGCACGCGGCTCTCTGACGACGAGTGGCGCTCGAGCCTCCGCGAATCGACCGCCGCACACGCGGGCCGCGACGCCCTCGACGAGGCGACCTGGCGCGACTTTGCCAGGACGCTGTACTACCAGCCCGGCGACCTCGGCCAGACGAAGGACATGGCCCGACTGCAGGAGCGGCTGACGGCGATCGAGGCCGCCGCGGAGACGACCCGCGTCTACTACCTCGCGACCGCCCCGCAGTTCTACGAGCCGGTGATCGCGACCCTCGGGTCACTTGGCATGGCCGACGAGTCGGCTGGGCCGCGCCGGATCGTCGTGGAGAAGCCCTTCGGCACCGATCGCGAGACCGCCCGTGGCCTCAACGAGCGGCTTCACGCCGTGTTCCGCGAGCAACAGGTGTTTCGCATCGACCACTACCTCGGCAAGGAGTCGGTCCAGAACATCCTCGCCCTGCGGTTCGCCAACACCATCTTCGAGCCGGTCTGGAACCGTCGCTACATCGATCACGTGCAGATCACGGTCGCCGAGGACGTGGCCGTCGGTCGGCGCGGCGGCTACTACGACTCCGCCGGCGTGCTGCGGGACATGTTCCAAAACCACCTGCTGCAACTGCTCATGGTCACGGCGATGGAGGCTCCAGTGCGGTTCAACGCCACCGCCGTTCGCAACGAAAAGGTCAAGGTGCTCGAGGCGATCCGGCCACTCGACCCTACCCACGTCACCATGGCCGGCGTCCGCGGGCAGTATCGGGGCTACCTGACGGAGCCGGGCGTCGCGGCCGCCAGCCAGACGGCGACGTTCGGTGCCATCCGCCTGGAGATCGACAACTGGCGGTGGCAGGGCGTGCCCTTCTACCTCCGCAGCGGCAAGGCGATGAGCTGCCGCACCACCCAGATCGTGATCGAGTTCCGGCAGCCGCCGCTCGAACTGTTCGGCGGCGGCCGACCGGCCGCCCATCGGGAGGCCAACCGGCTCGTGATCCAGATCCAGCCGGCTGAGGGCATCCAGCTCCACTTCCACACGAAGGTTCCCGGTGAGGGCATGCGGCTGACCTACACCGACCTGGAGTTCAGCTACTCCCGTGAGTTTGCCGGCCGGCTGCCGGAAGCCTACGAACCGCTCCTGCTCGACGTGATGCTCGGCGATGCCAGCCTGTTCGCGCGTGCCGACGAGGTGGAGAAGGCGTGGGAGATCATCGACCCCTTCGTGCGGGCCTGGTCAACGGCGGGCCAGCCGCCGATCGCGGTCTACGAGCCCGGCGACTGGGGTCCGCTCGCGAGCTTCGAGTGGATGGTCAAGGAGGGACACGCCTGGTTCGACCAATGCCCCGTGCTCGCTCAGGCCACGTGATGATCACCATGCTGCCGCGCGGATTCTCGATCGGCCAGGTGCGGATCGCCTCCCCGCTCGTCCAGGCGGCGCTGTCGGGCTACAGCGACCGGGCGATGCGGGTGCTCGCCCGCCGGCATGGGGCCGCCTATGCCGTCGGCGAGGTGTTGCTCGACAAGTTCGTGGCGGAGGCCAAGCAGGGCCGCAAGGCCTCGGCCAGGCTGGCCGTCGCCGACGAGGAGCATCCGGTCGGCGGCCAACTGATGGGGGCCGACCCCGACGGTTTCGCCCCCGCGGCCCGCCGGCTCGTGGCCGAGGGATACGACGTGATCGACATCAACTTCGGCTGCCCGGTCAAGAAGGTGCTCGGCCGCTGCCGTGGTGGGTTCCTCCTTTCGCAGCCGGCCACGGCGCTCGAGATCGTCGGCCGCGTCCGCGATGCGGTGCCGCCGCACGTGCCGGTGACGCTCAAGATGCGTCGCGGCATCGACCACTCCCGGGCCAGCCGTGACAACTTCTGGACGATCTTCGAGGGAGCCTTCGCACGGGGTGCCGCGGCCATCACGGTGCACGGTCGCACGGTCGAGCAGCGGTACGTGGGCCCGAGCGACTGGTCTTTCCTCAGCGACGTCAAGCGGCAGGCAGGCCAGCGGACGGTGATCGGCTCCGGTGATCTCTTCTCGGCGGCCGCCTGCGTGGCGATGCTTGAGCAGACGGGCGTCGACGGTGTGAGCGTGGCCCGCGGCGCGATCGGCAACCCCTGGATCTTCGGCCA
>VGYP01000288.1 GCA_016872955.1 Planctomycetota bacterium | reverse complement strand
CGCTGCATCCACGCCTCGTGCCTCGCTCTCGGAAAGGGGAAATCGCGGCTCCGCCGCGATTGTCCTGACCGACAACACTGCACAGTTGTGCGCTGCATTGTTCGACCGGCCGGGCTACCCCGCCGCGCGCTGCAGTTTTCAACCGGCGTTCACACGCGAAGCCGCTGGACTCAGGGAGACTCCGCGGACAAGCCCGATAACCGCCGCCTCGGGGGGGAAGGCAGGCGGGCTGGAAAAGGCGTGGTACGCACCCGGGAGACAGCAGCACGCGACGCACGAGCCGCTCATCAGTCCGGCGATGCTTGCGGAAGTGCCCTTGACCGGGCTATCCTTACACTTTGCACATCAAGATTTTGAGCGCAACGGGCTCGTCCGCCAAGAACTCGTTGTGGAAGCGTTATTGAACGGGCTGTCGTGAAGCTCCATTCGTCGACCTATGCTTTCAGCTTCAACCAACATGGATACAAGTAATTCCAAGAAAGGGAAATCAATGCAGAGCAAGTTCTTCTTCATCATCGCCGCATTCCTCAGTTTCCTCCTCAGCGTGGGCATCTGGTTTTATGCAGGCAACGAAAACCAAGCCATCTTCGTTGGCATCTGGGTGCCAAGCATCCTTTCTTTAGGAAGGTACTTTGACAACAATGGATAATATAGTCTTATTCTGTTGTGGCTTGGTGGTTACTCTGATCGCAGCGTTTGGAATAATTATATATGCAATGACTCCACCGCCTTATGAAAAACCACTCAAAAAGCCAGAGCCCGACATTGATCTCGGATCACATCCCGACAAGCGTATTGATTCGATTGAGGCCACAAGGCATTAGCCACTAGGCTCGAGAGCGATTCACACCTGTGCACTGCCGCAGGTGGGATATGTGACGTCTACAGCCGCTTACCCGAGACTCGTCGCCCGTCTTCGTGCACCGATTCGGCTCGGCGCTCAATGACCATGTGCACCGCTACACGTGCGTGACCAACGCGGCAAGAAGACGGGGCGAATGCAACGCGAGACACCGATGGCAGGATAGAAGGGAGCCGCCTGTGTGACGCCACCAAGACGTGACCTGCCCCTACTGATGGAAGCAGTTTCTATCGGGGCCAGAACGGCCGCCGTGGGGGCATCACCCGAGGCCCACGCAGCCGCCCATGCCGCACTGCGGACGGCCACAACTCTCCGCGGCCGCGGCCTGTCCGCCGCCACCGGAAACGTGGCCCCGGACCACGCTCAAGAGTTTGGTGAGCGTCGTGCTGTGGCAGTGCGGGCACTCCGGCTTCTCGTCGCCGCGGATGAGCAACTCGACTTTCTGACTGCACGTGTCGCAGGAATATTCGTACAACGGCATCGGCTTCGGCTCCGTGGCAAGAGGACTGCAAGGTATCGCAAGTCATATGGACACGTTTGACGCGATCAAGCAGCGGCGATCGGTGAAGGCTTTCGACCCGAGCCACCGGCTCAGCGCCGCCGAGGAAACCAAACTTCTCGAGGCCGCGATCCAGTCGCCAACGTCCTTCAATATGCAGAACTGGCGGTTTGTGATCGTTCGCGACCCCGAGCTGCGCAAGCAGATCCGGGCAGCCGCGGTCGATCAGGCGCAGGTGACCGACGCGTCGCTGCTGATCGTGCTCACCGCCGACCTCAAGGCCTGGCGAAAATCCCCCGAGCGATACTGGCGAAACGCCTCGCCCGACATCCAAAAGCTGGCCGTGGGCTGGATGGTGCCCTTCTACGAGGGCAAGGAAGAGCTCCAGCGCGACGAGGCGATGCGGTCCTGTGGGATCGTCGGGCAGACGCTCATGCTCGCCGCCAAGGCCATGGGCTACGATTCCTGCCCCATGATCGGCTTCGATCCGGTCAAGGTGGCAGAGATCATCAACCTGCCGAGCGACCACGTGATCAGCTTCATGCTCGCCATCGGCAAGGCGGTGAAGCCAGCGTGGCCGAAGGGCGGCCAGCTCGACCTCGCCGAGATGGTGGTGCAGGACCGCTTCGCCTGACGCTGGCTCCGGACAGCCCCGCCAATGAAAGCCCGACGCATGCTCTGGAGCCTGCTCACGATCGCCATCGGGGTCTACGCGGGGCTATGCCTCGTGTTCCTCGTCTTCCAGCGGTCCTTCATCTACATGCGGACGCCGGTGACGCCGGCCCACGCGCAGGCGTTCACGCTCGAGGGGCCGGGCGCCGAGGTACGAATCTCCTCCCAGACCCACGACGGCCCCAAGGCGCTCGTCTACTTCGGCGGCAACGCCGAGGACGTGGCGTTCACGGTGCCGGAGCTCGCCGAGTTGTTTCCTGACCGGGCGATCTATGGAATGCACTACCGCGGCTACAGCGGCAGCTCCGGCCGCCCGGCGGAGACGGCCCTCCGGGGCGACGCCCGGGCGCTCTTCGAGCTGGTGCACGGCCGCCACCCGGACGTGATCGTCGTGGGACGGAGCCTCGGCAGCAGCCTCGCGATCCAGCTCGCGGCTGAAGAGCCCGTTACGCGGCTCGTGCTCATTACGCCCTTCGAGAGCATCCTCTCGATCGCCCAGCGGGTGGCCCCGTTCCTTCCGATGCGACTTCTGCTTCGCGACCGATACGAGTCATGGCGGTACGCTCCCAAGGTCACCTGCCCGACGCTCGTGATCGCTGCCTCCCACGACGAGATCGTGCCGCTGGCCGACACGCAGCGGCTGGTCGCGGCCTTCCCGCCCGACGTGGCGACGCTCCGGGTCTTCGACGGGACCGATCACAACTCCGTGTCCGGTGAGGCAGAGTTCTGGGAGGCGCTGGTCAACGGCAAGTGACCGGCTCGCCGCGGGCCGCGGTGCGTATCGTTGATCATGGCCATGACCGTCTCGATCAACCGGGCCCCCGTGCTCACGCTCTGGGCGGCGGTCGGGGCCCAGCGGCTCGGCTTCCACTGGAATGAGTCACTGAGCCTCGGCAAGGCGCTCGCGGGCCTGAACGCCGAGTCCAAGGGCAGGCGGCTGGGGATCTTCAAGCCGCACGAGGTGAAGCCGAAGGCCGCCCGCGAGCGGGAGCGGGGCGAGGAGTTTTGGATCGAACTCTGCGGCCGCCCCGTGCCCGCCAAAAACACCACCGACGGCATCCGGGCGGTCGAGGACCGGGCCGTCATCACCGCCGAGAGTGCCGAGGCCTATCTGGACACGACGCCAACGGCTTTCCGCTCGCGGCCACGCTGACTGGTGCCAACGAGCACGATGTCACCCAGATGATCCCGCTGGTAAATGCGATCCCCACCGTGCGCGGCAAGCCGAGAAGACCACGCCGCGGGCCGGAGCGAGGTCAAGGCGACCGAGCGTACGACTCGAAGCATCACCGTGCCATGCTCCATGAGCGGGGCATTGAACCGGTCACCGCCAGACGGAATACCGAACACGGCAGCGGGTTGGGCAAAAGCCGTTGGGTCGTTGAACGGACCGTAGGTTGGCTGCACCAAGTGCAGAAGCTCCGTTTGCGTGCCGAACGACGCGCCGACATCCACGAGGCCTTGATGGCTTTGGGGTGCCTCATCGTGACCAGCTACTCCCTGTGATCCTCATTTCGTTAAAAGCCCTCAGACGTCATTTGCCGGACCCGCTTGAGAGTAACGTCAAGTTGTAGGCACAGCTGGATCTCTGTTGATTCAGTTTTTCACTTCGCCGCCGCTCGCAGGATGCTTGTCCTTGCGTTGAAGACCACGACGCAGTGCTGTCGGTACATCGTGATCGACGGCTCTGTGCGGACGGGCGTGCACAGTTACCCTACTATCAAAACCCGCATTTACCCCTGAGGGGGACCCCAATTGTTGGACAGGTGGGGGCCCTGTGTAGGGTGTAGCGTCGCTT
>VGYP01000287.1 GCA_016872955.1 Planctomycetota bacterium | reverse complement strand
GAAGGCTGCGGTCACCAGACGGGTGTTGCGGCTGGCGATCTCGCCCCGGTAGGCGATCGAGCACGATCGCGGCGAGCCGGCATCCAGTTGGCCCAGCAGCAGCCCCAGCCGCCAGGCGAGATCGAGGAAACCACGGACGCTCTCCAGGGCCGCCGGATCGATCGGGGCGGCATTGACGGCATGGCGGATGGCGCCGGTCGACAGGAAATCGACCAGCAGGCCGACTCCCTCCACGGCCACCTGCGACTGGGCCTCCTCGGTGCTGGCGCCGAGGTGGGGCGTGACGAGCACGCCGGGCATGCCGAACAACGGGCTGTCGGTGCAGGGCTCCTTCTCGAAGACGTCGAGTGCCACGCCCCCGATGATGCCCTGCTCGAGTCCCGCCACCAGGGCGGCCTCGTCGTAGATGCCGCCGCGGGCGCAGTTCACCAGCCGCACGCCCCGCTTGAGGATCCCCAACTCGGCCATGCCCACGAGGTGCCTCGTCTCGTCGGTGAGCGGCGTGTGCACCGTCAGGTAGTCGACCTCCGGCAGCATCGCCCGCACGGTCTCGGCCAGTTCGATCCCCAGTTCCGCCGCCCGGTCGGGCGCCAGGAACGGATCGAAGCCCACCACCCGCAGGTCGAAGGCCCGGGCCCGGGCGGCGACCGCCTGTCCGATCCGGCCCAGCCCTACGATGCCGAGCACCTTGCCGGCCAGTTGCGTGCCCATGAACTTGTTCCGTTCCCAGGTGTGGGCCTTGAGGCTGGCGTCGGCCGCCGCCACGTTGCGGGACAGGCCGAGGATCAGGGCGAAGGCGTGTTCGGCGGTGCTCACCGTGTTGCCGGCGGGCGTATTCATCACCAAGATGCCCTGCCGAGTGGCCGCGTCCTTGTCGATGTTGTCGGTGCCCACGCCCGCCCGCACGATCGCCCGCAGTCGCGTGTTGCCGGCCAGTGAGTCGGCGGTGATCTTCACGCCGCTGCGGCAGATCGCGCCGTCGTGTCGGGCGAGGGCCTCCCGCAGCGCGCCCCCCCTGAGCCCGGTGCAGACCTCGTAGCCGATCCCCTGCGCGGCCGCCGCGTCGAGCAGGGCGAGGCCGTCGGAGCTGATGGTGTCGAGGACGATGATCGAGGGCATGGCGGGCGGGGACTCCGGGGAACCGAGGGGTCGCGGCGTCAGCGGGCGGCGGCGGTCCGGGCTGTGGCGGCCGACTCCATGAAGGCCAGCATGTGGTCCCGCAGCGCCTCGACGCCAGCGACCGGCATCGCGTTGTAGATGCTCGCCCGGATTCCGCCCACCGAGCGGTGCCCCTTGAGGTCGACGAGCCCCTTGGCGGCGGCCTGCGAGACGAACTGCTTCTCGAGGGCCTCGTCGGGCAGGCGGAAGGTGACGTTCATGTCGGAGCGGCAGTCGGGCCGGGCATGACCCGCGTAGAACCCACCCGAGGCGTCGAGCACGTCGTAGAGCAGCCCCGCCTTGGCGGCGTTGTGGCGGGCCATCGCCTCGAGGCCGCCGATCTTGTCGCGGATCCAGCGGCAGATCAGGCCGAGGATATAGACGGCGAAGGTGGGCGGCGTGTTGGGCCGTGAGCCCTCCTTGACGAAGGTGCGGTAGTCGAGCATCCGGGGCAGGTCGTCCCGCGATCGCTCCAGGAGGTCCTTGCGGAGGATGACCACCGTCACCCCGGAGATGCCGGCGTTCTTCTGGGCGCAGGCGTAGATCAGTCCGTAGCGGGAGACGTCGATCGGCCGGGAGAGGAAGTCGCTCGAGCAGTCGCAGACCAGCGGAGCGTCGCCCACGTCGGGCTCTCGCTTCCATTGCACGCCCTGGATGGTCTCGTTGCTCGTCAGATGGACGTAGGCAGGCCGCGGCGAGAGGGCGAGCCCGCCGCGGTCGGGCAGGCGGTCGTAGTTGGAGCCCGCCCCGTCCCAGGCGACGTGCACGGCCCCTTCGCGACGGGCCTCTTTGATCGCCGTGGCACCCCAGGTGCCGGTGATCGCGTAGTCGGCCTTGTCGGACCGGCCGCGGAGGAGATTCATCGGCACCATCGAGAACTGCAGGCTCGCGCCCCCCTGCAGGAACACGATCTCGTGGTCGTCGCCGATCTGGAGCAGGCCCCGCAGGCCGGCCACCGTCTCGTCGAGGATCCGGTCGAAGGCGGGGCTGCGGTGGCTGATCTCCAGGATCGAGCTGCCGATTCCGGGCAGGGCGAGCATTTCGTCCCGCGCCTGCTCCAACACCGGCAGGGGCAGCACGGCCGGGCCGGGGGAGAAGTTGAAGACGCGGTCGGCCATCGCGGGGCACCGGGATCCGGAAAACCTGGCCGCAGGATAGTGAGGCTGCGGGATGACGGTCAACGGGCTGCAGTGGGCGGCGGCAGCGGCGCGGCGGCGACCGGTCCGAAGGGCGGCTGCGGCCCGGAGACGCCGACCGCGGTCGGCGGCAGCGCCGCGGTGCGGGACGCGGCTGCCGCGGCGTTCGAGAGCGTCGCCACCCGGGCCGCCACGACGGGCTGACGGGGGTCGAGGGCAAGGGCCCGCGAGTAGTTGGCCAGTGCCTGCGACTGGTCGCCGGCGGCTTCCCGCAACTGCCCGAGGGCCACCAGGGCCCGCGGGTTGTGGGGATCGATCGCTAGGGCGTCAACGAGTTGGTTCTCGGCCTCCCGCGTGTCGCCGTGCTCTTGGGCGAGGCGGGCCAGTTCGATGTGGGGCTGCGGGTTGGTCGGCCGCGCCACCGCCCACTGTTGGAGGTTCGTCACTGCCTGCTGGCTGCGGCCGTCCTCCACCAGCAGCACCGCGAGGGCCCGCTGGCAGGCGACATGGTCGGGATTACGGGCCAGGCAGAGATGGTAGTACTGCTCCGCCACCTGACGGTCGGCCGGGTTGTTGAAGACCTTGGCCTGCTGGTGGTAGGTGGCCCCGAGGTTGTAGAAGCAATCGGGGTTGCCAGGCTGGCGGGCGAGCGCGTCCTGGAAGTGATTGACCGCGCCGAAATAGTTGCCCTGCTGGTAGAGCTGCACGCCCTTGGCGGAGTCGTTGCGACCCATGCCCCCGCAGCCGAGGGCGGCGATCGCCGTGACGATGAGCGGAAGCGGACGCACGCGGCACCGGACCCTGGAGGGGGTGGGGAGGCTAGCGGGGCCCCGCCGCCCGAGACAACCCCGGCTTGCGGCGGTCCCTGCCGACTTCCCTCCGCCGCTGCGGCATGCGTCCGGCCGGTCGTTGAGCCGGACGCATGCCCGGGCTCAGGCCGTAGCCACCGCGTCGCGGCGGTAACCGAGCGACTTGAGCACCTCGAGCACCTCGCTGCAGGTCGGGAACATCCGACCGCTCGTCCGCTTGTAGTGGTCGAGGGCCTGCATGAACTCCACCTCCTCGGCGGCGTAGTCGCGCTCGCAGGTGGTCGGGTCGATCATCCGACGGCGGCCGTGGCGGACGGCGGCGCGGGCGGCGGGGGAACGGCGGGCGGAGCGGAGGGGCATGGCGGTGGTGATGGACATGGCGGTGGTCTCCTCGAAGGTATCGCGGCGGCCGGCCGGCCACCGCGTCAAACTCTGCCGGAAGCATGACCGCTGCCGGCTGCGTCAGCGCTGCCGACCAGCGAAAATCGTCTGACTGTCGGGGTGGTCGGGCCCGCGCATCCGGCACGATCGGCACCCCCGGAACCGGCTGGCCGGCGGCGTGGCGGCGGCCCGCGATCCGTCTACTTGCGGTCGAAGAACTTCTTGAGCGCTTCGGCCGCGGCATCGCGGGGGGAATCCGACTTCTTCGCCGCCGTGTGCGGCAGCGTGCCGGGCTTCTCATTGGCCGCAGCCTTCAGTTTCTGCAGCGAGAGCGATCCGGAGGAACGGGACGATTGTTCCTCCGGC
>VGYP01000286.1 GCA_016872955.1 Planctomycetota bacterium | reverse complement strand
AGTCCAAGTGCTTCGCGAAGCTGACGCTCGACGGCGAGACGGTCTGGTACCGCAAGGCACCGATGGAGTCGGGCGTCTACGCGGCCGGCGAGGACGTCTCGACCAAGCCCTCCTGGAACCGGCAGGGATTCCTGCCAACCAACTTCGCCTTCCTCGACGACGACACCTCGAAGCCGCCCGAGTTCCTACTCGCCGACGGCTATGGGTCGTTCAAGATTCACCGCTTCGACGGCGCCGTGAAGTGGAAGTCAGCCTTCGGCGGGGCCGGCAAGGGAGAGGGGACGTTCGACACGCCCCATGGCCTGTGGGTGGACCGCCGGCCCGGCCGCGAGCCGACGATCGTGGTCACCGATCGGGCCCACGACACGCTGCAGGTGTTCGCGCTCGACGGCACCTACAAGGAAACCATCCCTGGGTTCGGCATGCCCGCCAACATCGACACCTGGAAGAACCTGCTCCTAGTACCTGAGCTTCGAGCCTGCGTCACGCTGCTCGACACCGACAACAAGGTGGTCGCCCGCCTTGGCCGGGCCGTCGATCGGCTCAACGAGGTCAAGAACCTCCGGGGCCAGCCCGATAAGTGGCTCGACGGCCAGTTCGTGCATCCGCACGATGCCTGCTTCACGCCGGCCGGCGACATCTTCGTCGCCGAGTGGGTCGCCACGGGCCGCGTCACGAAACTGGAGAGGCTCGCGAAAAGCTGAGCGACCGCGCGGGGCCGACGCCGTCCGCGGCGATCGGCCGCCGGCCGGTCGCGTTCGCCCATGGACACCGTTCCACCCGCCGACACCTCGGGCCGCCGCGGGCCGCGGACGTGGGCCGATCCTGGTGCCGCGCGGCTGTTCCGGCTGAGCCTCATCTCGCTCACCGTGCTCGCCGCCGCCGTGCCCTGGATCGCCCGCACGGCGATCGGCGTGCTGGGCGTCGATACCACGTCGCCGATCGACTGGGTGCCGGAGACATTCCCGGCCCGGCGGGCCTACGCGGAGTTCACCGCCGAGTTCGAGAGTGGCGACGTCGTGGTCGCCTCCTGGCCGGGCTGCACGCTCGACGCGCCGCAGGTGGCCGACGTTGTCGCGGCCGCCACCGGCGCTGCCGCCCCCCGCGATCCCGCGGGGGGCCCCTGGTTCAATGAGGTCGCGACCGGCCGCTCCGCCGTCGATCGGCTCACCGCCCCGCCGCTGTCGCTGGACGAAGGCACCGCGGTGCGACGGCTCCGCGGCATCCTCGTGGGCCCCGACGGCCGCCAGACCTGTCTGGTGGTCGGCTTCACCGCCGCCGGTCGGGCCGACCGACGCCGCGCGGTCGCGTGGCTCCGCGACACGATCCTCGCCCGGACGGGCATCACCGACGCCGACCTCCATCTGGCGGGGCCGGTGATCGAGGACGTGGCGGTCGATGCGGCGAGCGCCGAGAGTCTCGGCGTGTACGGCGCCCCGGCGGCGGCGATCGTGCTGCTCTTGACGTGGGTGTCGCTGCGTTCGTTCCGCTACGCGTTGGCGGTGTTCGTGCTCGCGCTGGCCTGCGTCGGCCTCGCCTTCGCGTCGGTCGGCGCCTGGGGCGACCGCATGAATCCGGTGCTGATCGTGATGCCCCTGCTCGTGCTGACGCTCGGCGTGTCGGCGGGAATCCATGTCGTCAACTACCTCGTCGAGGAATACCGGCTCGGCCAGGGGCGGGGCGCGGCCATGCGGGCTGTGAAGACTGCCTGGCTGCCCTGCAGCCTGTCGGCGGGCACGACCGCGCTGGGGCTCTTGTCGCTGGTGGTCAGCGAGCTCGAGCCGATCCGCGTCTTCGGTTTCCACGCCGCCGTCGGCACCCTCGGCACGCTCGTGGTCTCGTTCCTGGTGCTGCCGGGCCTGTTCGCCCGCTGGCCGATCCGCCGCCGCCTCGACGCCGACCCCCGCGCTGCGGCCGTCGACGGGCTGGCGGCCTGGGTGACCCGCCGGGCCGCGCCCATCGTGGTGCTGACGACCGTCGTCCTCGTGACCCTGGGGGCCGGCGCGGGCGGCATCCGCACCTCAGTCGGGCTTGACACGCTCTTTGCCCCGGGCAGTCGCGTGATCCGCGACTATGCCTGGCTGGAACGGGCGATCGGGCCGCTCGTGCCGGTGGAGGTGCTGATCCGGTTCGCCGACGACGCCCCGGTCCGATCGGCCGAGCGACTCGACATCGTCAACGAGGTGGGGGCGGCGCTCGAGTCGCTCGGGCCGGTCGCCGCCGTGACCTCGGCCGCGGTCTTCGTACCCGACCTGCCCGCCGCCTCCGGCACGCTCTCGGTTGCGCGCAAGGTACTCGTGGCACGGCGGCTCGAGGACCGTCTGACGCAGCTCTCGGCGATGAGCCTCGTCCGCCAGGTCAACGGCGGCCAGGTCTGGCGGGTGACGGCCCGCACCTCCGCTCTCGGCGGCCTCGACTACGCCGACTTCCTGGGCGAGGTTCGGCGGGTCGTCGAGCCGCTCGTGGCCGCCCACGGCGGCGCAGCGCGGGGTGTGGGGGCGATCTACACCGGCGCGATGCCCCTGATCAACGCCCTCCAGAACACGTTGTTCCGCGACCTGTTCACCAGCTTCCTGTCGGCCTGCGCTACGATCTCACTGGTGATGATCCTGGTCGAGCGGGGCGTGATGGCGGGGCTGGTGGCCATGATCCCCAACGTGTTCCCGATGGTGCTGCTCTTCGGCGGCCTGGGCTGGGCGGGGGCGACGCTCGACATCGGCAGCGTGATGACGGCCTCCGTGGCGTTGGGCATGGCGGTGGACGGCACGTTCCACTTCCTGACCTTCTTCCGCCAGGGATCGGCCGCCCCGGCGGCGGGCAGCCCGCGGCGAAATCGGATCCACGCCGTGCGGGCCGCCTTCCGGCACTCGGCCCCCGCCCTGGTGCAGAGCGCGCTGGTCTGCGGCCTGGGCATCCTGGCCTTCGTGCCGAGCTCGTTCGCTCCCACGCGCCGCTTCGCGGTGATGCTCGCGCTCTTGGTAACGGCAGCGCTGGTGGGCGATCTCGTCGTGCTGCCGGCGCTGCTCGTCACCTGTGCCGGCCGCTGGTTCCGGCCGATCGGCGCCCGACCGCGGGCCATCCGCGGTGCGCGACGACGCGGCCCGCTCCCTACCGCTGGTTGAGGACCACCACCGCGATACCGACGACCAGCGCCACCAGCGCCAGCCCCAGCGTGAAGAGCGTCAGGGCCATCTGGTCGCCCCCGGGGCCCCGCCGCCGCCGAGGATAGAACCGGCGGGAGATCTTCGGCAGCACTTCGCCCCGCTCTGCCACGGCCGCCGGCGGCGGTTCTTCGGCGACCGGAGTCCGTGATTCAGCCGACTCCACCTGCGGAGCCGACGAGAAGAGAGGCGGGGCTGCCTCCCGCGGCCCACCTCCAGACAGCGCGGCGGCCGGGGCGTCGAGCAGGCCACCGATGTCAGCGACCCGGCGCCTGGTCGTGGTGCCCAGTGCGGCGACCTCGTCGCTGGGTTGCAACTGTCCCGCGCGGGCCATGCGCTCGATTTGCAGTTCCGTGAAGACGCCCAGGCGGCGGCCGTGACGGTACAACTCAAAGGACTTCTGCGGAGACATGACTCGAAGACCGTGAGGACGAAGGAAGGGGCGTGAACGCCGTCGCAGCACCGGATCGATCCCGACTCGTCATCGAACGCTGATACGGATCACACTTGAGCCTCGTGCGCCGCCGCCAGATTCTTCATCGTGCGCTCCCTGCCTGCTGAGGGCATGATTCGGCCTCCACGCAAGGAGGTCCTATGGCCGTCAGCGAACGGAATCGCGGCGACCGGCGCAGGCTCGCCCGCTGGATCGCCAAGGAATCCGACGCGATCCAGCGGGATCGGCTTCGGAGGGTGT
>VGYP01000285.1 GCA_016872955.1 Planctomycetota bacterium | reverse complement strand
CGGCGGCAATCCGCTGGAGACGAGCGCCATCTACACGCTGATCCACTGGATCGAGCGGAAGTGGGGCGTGTTCTTTCCCCAGGGTGGCACCGGGGCTCTCGTGCGTGGCCTCGTGCGGCTCTTCCAAGACCTCGGCGGCACGCTCCGGCTGGAGACTCCGGTCGATCGGGTCGTGCTCGAGGGTTCCGGCGGCGCGACCAGGCACGTCGTCCACGCCGCTGGTGGGCCGCCGCAGGCGTTCGATGCGGTCGTCTCCAATGCCGACGTGCATCACACCTATGCCAGACTCTACCGCGGGGTCGCCGCGGCCGGCCGTAGGCAACGGCGGCTCGAGCGGATGGCCTGGTCGATGTCGCTGTTCGTGCTTTACTTCGGGACCAACCGGCGGTATCCGAACCTGGCCCACCACACGATCTTGTTCGGGCCGAGGTTTCAGGGGCTTCTGCGGGATATCTTCCATGGCCAGCATTTGCCCGAAGACTTCAGCCTCTATCTCCACGCCCCCACGATCACTGATCCGGGCATGGCCCCGCCCGGAGGTGAATCCTTCTACGTGCTCAGCCCCGTGCCCCACCTGGGCCACGCAGCGATCGACTGGGAAGCGGTTGCCCCCGGCTACGGCGATCGGATTCTCGCGGCCCTCGAGCCGCACCTCCCCGGGGTTCGCGAGGCGGTCGTGACCCGGCGGCACTGCACGCCCGCCGACTTCGCCAGCCGGTTCAGCGCCCATCACGGCTCCGCCTTCTCGGTCGCCCCAACACTCACCCAGAGCGCCTACTTCCGCCCCCACAACCGCGATCCGGACATCCCCGGGCTCTATCTCGTCGGGGCCGGCACCCACCCGGGAGCCGGCGTGCCCGGCGTCGTCAACTCTGCCAAGGCCACCTGCGACACGATCGCAGCCGACTTTCATGTCGCCCGCACGTAGTGGTCCGGCCGCGGGCACGTCGTGGTGTCAAGTACCTCAACTGGAGAAGCCGGAGTAGCCCATGCCATCTCGCCGGACGTTGTCTCCAGGCATCCTGCCTCCCTGTCACTCGAAGGAAACCTCGCTCCACGATCCTTGCTGCGTTCGGTTTCCTACGCCGCTCGATCGGCATGGGCTACCCCTCCAACCAACGCTCATTCTCGTTGACCGAAGGACTCCGGACGAAGTCTCATGTCATCGGCAGTGAGGAGCCAGGCTGTGGGTGAGTCGATTCGGCGGCACAGCCGTTCGTTCTCCCTCGCCAGTCGGCTGTTGCCTGCCGCCAAGCGGGCCGATGTCGAGCGGCTCTACGCCTGGTGTCGGTGGTGCGACGACGGCGTCGATGCGGCCGCCACACCGCAGCAGGCGGTCGAGTTTGTCGACCTCGCCACGGAGGACGTCCGCCGGATCGCCGCCGGCACGAGCCCGGTCGCCGTCGAGAGTTGTTGGCTGGCAGAGCTCGTCGGCCGCCACGACCTGCCGCTCAAGGCGGCGGTGGCCCTGCTCGACGGGATGCGGTCGGACCTCATGCCGGTGGCCGGCTTTCACGAGACCGACCTGATGCGCTACTGTTTCCGGGTCGCCGGGGCAGTCGGGGTGCTCATGTGTCCAATCCTCGGCCTCCAGGATCACCGCCATCTCCCCCAGGCCGCGGCGCTCGGCATGGGCATGCAACTCACGAACATCGCCCGTGACGTGGCGGAAGACTGGCGGCGAGGTCGCTGCTACCTGCCGGTTGAATGGACCGACGGCCTGCGGCCGGGCGGGGAGCTAGCCGACCTAACGCGGGTGCAGCGGGGCGTGCGGATGATCCTCGAGGTGGCCGACGGCTACTACACGGCAGGGGAGGCAGGCATCGCAGCGCTCGATGCTGATTCCCGCCTGGCCGTCCGGGCCGCGGCGCGGATCTACCATGCGATCGGGACCAAGATCAGAAGCCGGGGCTTCGAGGTGCTCGACGAGCGGGCCCGGGTCTCGACGCTCGGAAAGCTCGGGCTCTTCGCCAACGTGGTGCTCGTGCCAGCCGGCCGCCAGCGAAGGCAGTACGATGATGCGGGTCGGCGAGCCCTCGCCACGGCGACGCAATACCTCGTGGAACACGGAGTCTCGTCATGAAGTGGGAAGCCTGGAGCATCGTGTTCACCGGTCTGTCACTGACGTGCGTGACGGCGGTCGTCCTGTTTGTCCTGGTCGCGATCAATCCGAAAGACGCCGCCTACGGCTCGACGCCGCTGTATTACGCGGGCGGGTCGGCACTCGTGGCGGTGGCGCTCAATCGGGCCTCGGCCTGGGCGGCCTGCCGGGCTCGGCAGCTCGGTCCCTGAATCGCCAGCCGGCCTAGCTAGAGGTCTGCTCGGCCCTCGCGACCGTCGGGCACTCCTGGGGCCGCGGTGTCCCGCCTCCGCTCGATTCCGGCGAAGCAGGCGAACACGCCGAGCACGGCCAGGCCATAGAGCATGGCAAACAAAGCCAGCCCCACGTCGTAGGGCTTGGGCGTCGAGAGGGAGACCCTCAGAAGGACCGTCGAGATCACGAAGCCGGCGTTGCGAAACACGTATTCATAGCGGTCGTAGTAGGCCAGCGACACGATCAGGATGAAGACGTCGGTGAAGATCATGAACTCAAAGAACCGGGGAAAGAAGAAGAGGTCGACGTCGATCGGTGGCGGTGCCAGCAACACCGGCAACCGCTCGACCAGCCCTGCCCAGCTGGCCAGGTTGACGGCTGCGAGCGCGACCAGCACGACCAACAGGAGCACCGCCACGGCCTTCTTAAGCTCAATGAAGCCTTCCAGGTCGTGAGGCGTGCGCATCTTCGGTGTCACACGCCGCAGCAGGGTGAATCCGGTGACAATCAGAAACATCAAGACGGCTCCGGCCATGTCGCACAGAACGGCTCTGACCGTGGCAGGTTCGGCCAACCAATTTTCCAAATTGTCAAAACCACCGATGTCCTTGAACACCCCGCGGACCACGATCAGTGAGATGATCTGGTATTGCTTGGCGATCTCGCCGGTGTGCGAAGCGGCCAGGGCGAACACGAGGAGCACCACCTCGTAGAACAGGATCACGCTGAACGGTGTGTAGACCGCATGAAGCGGGCTCTCGTCGAGCCCTTTGAAGAGCGACTGGGGCAGGTCGGGAAACAGGCGGGCGATCCCGATCACGGCCAAGTGCATGAGAAAGCCGATGGCCGCGGCCGTGACTACGAGCCGCTCGAGCGAGGTCCGCACGGGAGGACTGTCGAGGGCGTCAAAGACTTTCGCCAACCGGCGGCGGATCGAACCCAGCACGGCACGGGCTCCGAGGTGATGAATCCGCCGCGTCTGCCGTCACACCCACCGGCCGATTGTAGACAGCAACCGCCGCGGGGGGCGGGCACCCGTCAAATCGGCCGCTCTGAGCCGATCCTCGCCACGTGGACGACCACGTCCATGGCAGGCGTGCCGCCCCCTAGGCACATGCCCTAAACCGGGGTCACGTCGCCGTAGTCGCGGCCCCAGCCGGTCGTGACATGGATCGCCCAGCCGGACAGTCGTTGGTGGGGTCGACGTCGAGCCACCCATCGCTGCCCCCCCAGCAGGACGGCCAGGCGTGGGAAGCGTCGGTCCCGACCATGCCCGCGTCGCCCGCGGCCCCGCCGGATCGCTCGTTGGAGATGTAGCCGCTGACGTAGTGGGCAGTGAGGCCCAGCGATCGCAGGCAGGCGATCTGAAGATGGGCGAAGTCCTGGTAGACGCCCCGCTTGAGGGTAAAAACTTCCTCGACGGGTGTGCTTGTGGTGGTGGCCGCAGGGTCGTAGGCGAACTCGCGGTGGATCCGGGAGGTGAGGTCCAGCAGGGCCTCGTTCCACGGTCGGGCAGAGCTGAACGACTCGGTGGCCCATGACGCCATGCGTAGTGGCGAGGGTACCAGCTGACC
>VGYP01000284.1 GCA_016872955.1 Planctomycetota bacterium | reverse complement strand
CACCCACGCTCGCGAATCGGCGCGGCGGCAGCACGACGAGCCGGTGATCTCAGCCATCAGCCGGGCGACCAAGTCGCTGCGGCATCGTTGGCTCAAGCGAGACAAGCTCGTGGGCATGGTTGGTCGTCTCGCCTGCAGGATCTCTGCCGGACCGATCCGCGTGGTCGACATCGGCTGCTCGGACGGCGGCCTGTTTGAGCGGCTCGCGGCCCGCCTGCCCCCTGCCGTCGCCGGCCGGATCTATCCCGTTGGCATCGAGATCTCGACCGGACTGGCGAAATGGGCCGATGCCAGGTTGCGCCGGCATGGTGGCCGATGCATCCACGCCTCCGGCATCGAAGGCCTGCGGACGCTGCCGGCGGCAAGCTTCGACTTCGTGATCCTGTCCTGCGTGCTCGAACACGAGCTCGAGCCGCTCCGCCTGCTGGCCGCCTGTCGTGATCGCCTCAGTGAGCGGGGCGTCGTGGTGATCAAAGTGCCCAACTACGGCAGCCTGACCCGGCGGCTCCGCGGCCGGCGTTGGTGCGGGTACCGTTGGCCCGACCACGTCAACTACTTCACGCCGCGGACGCTCGCCGCGACGGCTCGGGCGGCCGGGCTGCGGGTCGAGCGGATGGGGCTCTTCGACCGCTCGCCGCTGAGCGACTCCCTGTATGCGGTCGTGGGGCGTGATGCCTCGGCCGGAATCCTGGTCCGGGGGCGGCGGCTCGCGCGGGCTGCTTGAGCCGGCGGTTGCCGGTGGCCGCGGCGACGCCCTATCCTCACCGCATGAAAACGTCGCTTCTTGTTCTCGCCGCCGGCATGGGCAGCCGCTATGGAGGGCTCAAGCAGATCGACCCGATGGGCCCCGCGGGTGAGACGCTCCTCGACTACTCGGTCTTCGATGCGCTGCGGGCGGGGTTCGCCCGCGTCGTGTTCGTGATTCGCCCTGACTTCGAGGCGGCCTTCCGGGCGCGGGTGCTGGCCCGATTCGCGGGCCGGATCGAGACCGCGCTCGCCTTTCAGACGCTCGGCATGCTGCCCACGGGATGCACCGTGCCGCCGGGCCGCAAGAAGCCCTGGGGCACGACGCACGCGATCCTCTGTTCCCGCGACGTGGTGCGGGAGCCGTTCGCGATGATCAATGCCGATGACTTCTACGGCCGCGATTCCTTCGGCATCCTGGGACGGCGGCTGGCTCGCATGGAGATCGACTCGACCGCCTACTGCATGGTGGGATTCACGCTGGCCGGCACGCTTTCGGACCATGGCACCGTGGCCCGTGGCGTGTGTCGCACGGATGGCCGCGGCTTTCTGGCCGACATCCAGGAACTCACGGGCGTGGGCCGCGTGGCCGGTGGCGGCGTACGCGGCGAGGGGAGAAATGGCCCGGTCGAGCTCACCGGGGCGGAGCCCGTGTCGATGAACATGTGGGGCTTCACGCCGCGGATCTTCCCGCAGCTCGAGCAGGATTTCCGGCGGTTTCTCAGGGTCCATGGGAGCGAGCCGAAGTGCGAGTGCTACATACCGATGTCGGTCGGCGGTCTCGTGCACGCCGGCCTGGCGACCTGCGAGGTCCTGCCGACGACATCGACCTGGTTCGGGGCCACCTACGCCGAGGACAAGGAGGCCGTGCAGCGGAGCCTGCGTCGGCTGGTGGAGGCCGGTGCCTACCCCGCCGATCTCTGGGCATGAGCCGGCGACAAGGTGAGGTGGCCTGATGGGTCGGGCGATCGAGGCAGCGGGGTGGCGGCTCGACAGTTCGTATGCGCGGCTGCCGGAGCCGCTGTTCGCGGCCTCCGCACCCACGCCGGTGCGGACCCCGCGGCTGGTGGTCCTCAACGCGCGGCTCGCCGCCGAGTTGGGCCTCGATGCCGCCGCACTCCGCGTGGACGGGGCGGACATCTTCGCGGGCAACAGTCTGCCGCCGGGATCAGAGCCGATCGCCCAGGCCTATGCCGGCCACCAGTTCGGCCACTTCACCACCCTCGGCGACGGCCGGGCGATCCTCCTCGGCGAGCAGGTGACCTCGCAGGGACATCGCATCGACATCCAACTCAAGGGTGCAGGCCGGACACGCTATTCACGTGGGGGCGACGGCCGTGCCGCCCTCGGCCCGATGCTTCGCGAGTACGTGATCAGCGAGGGGATGCATGCCCTCGGCATCCCCACCACCCGCAGTCTCGCCGTGGCGACGACCGGCGAGGTGGTGATGCGCACCGCCCCGCTACCCGGGGCAGTGCTCACCCGCGTGGCGACCAGCCACATCCGGGTCGGGACATTTGAGCTTGCGGCCGCGCTCGGCCGCCGGGACGTGCTTCGGGCGCTGCTCGATCACGCGGTCGCCAGGCACGACCCGGAGTTGGCGTCGAGTGACCCGGCCGACCTACCGGTGGCGTTTCTGGAGGCGGTGATCGAGCGACAGGCCTCCCTCGTCGCCCGCTGGATGCTCGTCGGGTTCGTGCACGGCGTGATGAACACCGACAACATGACCGTCTCCGGAGAGACCATCGACTTCGGCCCCTGTGCCTTCCTGGATGCCTATGATCCGGCTGCCGTGTTCAGTTCGATCGACCAGCACGGCCGCTATGCGTACGGTAAGCAGCCGTCCATCGCACACTGGAACCTGGCCCGGCTTGCCGAGAGCCTGCTGCCGCTGGTTCCCGGCGATGCCGAGGCGGCGGTCGAACGGCTCCAGGCCGTGCTGGCGACGTTCCCGGGCCGATTCGCGCGGCACCACGTGGCCGGCGCCCGCGGCAAGCTGGGCTTCGCGGCAGAAGAGACCGAGGATGCCGAGCTGTTCGCGGCCCTGCTCGCCGCGATGCACGAGGCCGGCGGTGACTTCACCGCGACCTTCGCAACGCTGGTCGATCTCGTGCCCGACATACCGGCCGCGTCGGCGGTGGCAAGACGGCCCGCCTGCGGCCCATCGGTGCACGTGCCAGCCGACTGGCGGCAGGCATGGCGCGAGCGACTGAAGCGGGAGGCCGCTGATCCCGGTGAGGTGGCGACTCGCCTGCGGCGAGCGAATCCCAACGTGATTCCCCGCAATCATCGTGTGGAAGAGTCGTTGGCGGCGGCCGAGGGGGGAGACTTCGGCCCACTCGAGCGACTGCTGGCCGCGGTGGGTGATCCCGCCGCGGAGTCACCTTCGAGCCAGCCCTATCGGGCGGGGCCGCCGGCCGGTTCCGGGCCGTACCGCACGTTCTGCGGAACGTGAGCCGGAGCAAGGAGCGTCCGCAAGCGAGCCGCGGGTCGCTTGCCTCCGGTGGAGGCGGCAGGCTCCTGTTGCCTTCGCAGGCGGCGCCAGCCCGCTCATCCCCGTGCAGGGCAGCTCTCTGCATCTCCGACCGCTCTCCGCAAGGCTTGCGCTGGCTGTGGCCGTATTTGCCGGTGTCGTCGATGCCAATCACTCGGAAGATGAACTGGTCAAGGAGTTGATGGAGCAGACAGACGGGGGGACAAAGTCCCCTATCGCAGGGTCAAGGCACAGAAGCAGGCACCGGCGGGCAGGTCAATGCGCCGCCGGATCGGCCCGATGAAGAAGATCGCCCGGAGCCTGTGGCGTCATGGGCATCTGATCCTCAACTGGTTCCGGGCCCGCGGCACGATCTCGTCGGGCGTCGTCGAGGGATTCAACGGCAAGGCGAAACTGACCACCAGAAAAGCGTTCGGCTTCCGGACGCAGCAGGGCATCGAAATCGCCCTCGTTGACGTATTCGGTCAACTACCCGAGCCCGGGTTCACCCACCGATTCTGCTGAGGAGGCCTTTAAGGGTGTGTCGGGGCGTTTGCTCGCGACCTCGATCGATCCGGGACGCCGGGCGATCGGCTCCGTTGAGTGGAAGTCATCCGGAGGAGACGGGAGTGGACGGGGCCGGAATCGAACCGGCGACACACGGATTTTCAGGGCCTTCCGACCG
>VGYP01000283.1 GCA_016872955.1 Planctomycetota bacterium | reverse complement strand
GAAGTCCGGGTCGATGTGGTACTCCTCACACGGCACCGCGAACATCATGTGCAGGAAGTTTTCGCAGTAGGTGAGGTCGTTGCGGGGGTACATCAGCGGCTGGCCGCAGGACTTCTTGTGGCTGTAGGCGGCGATGGTCGGCAGCTTGGCCAGCAGCCGGTGCATGCTCACCTCGACCTGCCGCGGATCGCGGACGTCGAGCGAGTCCTGATAGAACGTTGAGAGCGCACCGACCACGCTGCCCACGATGGCCATCGGGTGGGCCTCGCGGGGGAATCCGCCGTAGAAGCTCCGCATGTCCTCGTGGATCATGGTGTGTCGCGAGAGCGACACGCGAAAGGCGTTGAGTTGCTCCGCCGAGGGCAACTCGCCCTCGATCAGCAGGTAGGCCACCTCCACGAAGTCGCACCTCTCGGCCAACACCTCGATCGGATAGCCGCGGTAGCGAAGCACGCCCTTCTCGCCGTCCAGGAAGGTAATCGCGCTGGCGGTGGAGCCCGTGTTGACGTAGCCCTCGTCGAGCGTGATCAGCCCCGTCTGGCCGCGCAGCCTGCCGATGTCGATGGCCCGCTCCGCTTCGGTACCCACGATCACGGGCAGGTCGTACTCCCGCCCGTCGTAGGCCAGCCGGGCGGTTCCGGCAGACTGCGTGCCGGGCCAGGGAGGCGGCCGGTCGACGGACGGACGGGACGGGGCCTGGGACGCGGGAGGTGTCATGGCGGAAGTTCCTGCGGACGATGCGAGCCGATGGAGGATGGCGAGAAGCGACCCGCCTCGCAGAAGCCGTGGAGTCTATCCCTCTCGCCGCAGCGGGGCAATCAGCCCGGCGCATTCATCGGCTCGGGATTCACCCCGCGCGATGCCGTCTCGGTCAGCGGGGCGAGGCGGTCGGCCGGCCTGCCGTGAAGGTGGGCCGTGCGGCTGAACCGGTCGGGTCGTCGAACACCGTCCAGACCGGCGTCCGCGCCCTGAGCTTGTTGAGGTATTCGTTTGCCGCCGACTCACGGTGCTCGGCGACGAGTCGCTCCCGGATGCCGACCTGGGCCTTGAGGAACGGGGTGCGGCCGGCCGCCCGGCGTTCCACAACCCGCACGATGGAGAGGACCTCACCGTCCTCGATGATGGCGCTGAGCTCACCGATGGGCAGCGAGAAGAGCGCCTCGTCGAGTTTTTTCGACACCAGGCTGCCCTGATCGATCCAGTCGAAGACGCCCCCCTGGGCCGCGGTCGGCCCTTCGGACCGTTCGCGGGCCACTTCGGCGAAGGGGCGACCGCCGAGCACCTCGTTGCCCATCGCGGCGAGCAGGTCCCAGGCCTCCGCCCGGGCACGCTTCGGTCCCATCTTGACCGCGAGCACCTCGAATCGCGCGCGGGCCGGATACTCGTAGTCGGCCAGGTGGTTCTGGTACCAGGCGATCAGGTCGGCATGCGGCACGTCCTCGTCGTCGCCGACGTTCTTGCGGAGCCATTCCTGCGCCAAGCCCCGCTCGAAGAACATTTTCCGCATCCGGTCGAGCGACATGCCCCGCTTCCGCAGCGACTGCTCGAACTCCAGCGAGTTGGTCACGCCGGCGTCCTTCATCATGTGGGGCAGCTGGTGTTCGTCGAAGTTCTTGTCCACGGAGGTGCGAATTTCCGGTAGTTTCTCTTCCGGAATCTCACGGCAGGCGTCGACGTAGACCAGCAGCGTCTCGATGTGCTGGTCGATCACTTGCCGGCAGATCTGCAGCCGTAGCTCGCGCACCTTCTCGGGCGGCAGGCCGGGGCCTACCTGCTCGAGCCACTCGACGGCCTTGGGAGTGAGCAGGTCGGCCTCCAGCACGACCTCCGGGCCGACGCGGGCGACCACCATCGCGGCGTCCAGTGACCGGGCCTCGGCAGGGGCGGGAGCCCGATCGGATGGCCGGTCGCCCTCTCCGGCCCGCGCGTGGAGCGACACCACGGACCAGCTGGAGGCCAGGCCGGTCAGCACGAAGGCCGCGATGGAGCGAGCGGGGGACATGACCATGGCGCACCGGGACCGCCGCCGGATTTCCACCAGCGCGGGCGGGGACTATAGGGACGGCCGCGGGCGGGTCGCAAGGCCTTTCTGGACCGGCTGACGGCCGGTCGGTGTCAGTGGACGGGTGACGAATCCGACCCCAGGGGCCGCACCCGCAGACGGGTCAGGCGGTTGCCCTCCTTGCCGACGACCTCGACACGAAACTTGTGAAGGTCGAAGACCGCTCCCGCCTCGGGGATCATCCGGGCCTCGTGGATCACGAGCCCGGCCATGGTCGTGGCCTTGTCATCGGGCAGGTCCCAGTCGAGCGCGCGATTGAGCGTGCGAATGGCGAGTGTCCCGTCGACGAGATAGTCACCTGTCTCGGTCTTCTCGATGGCCCGATCCTTGCGCACGTCGAGTTCATCCGTGATCTCGCCGACGATCTCCTCCAGGATGTCCTCCAGCGTGATCAGTCCCTGCAGCGCCCCGTACTCGTCGATCACAAGCGCGAAATGGGTGTGGCGACGGAGGAACTGCCGCATCTGCTCGTCGAGCGGGGTGGTTTTGGGAACGAAGTACGGGGGCATCGCGACCTCCAGCACATCGAGGTCGCGGAGCGCCGCCCAGTCGCCATGCTCGGATCGCAGTAGCCGATCCATGGATCGCAGCAGCTCCTTGGCGTGGATGACTCCGAGGATGTTGTCGTCGGCACCCCTGAAGACCGGCAGCCGCGTGTGGGGGCTGGCGAGCACCTGGGCGATGATCTCGGCCGGCTGGCGATCGGCATCGACCATCTCGATCTGGCTGCGATGCCGCATGATCTCGGACACGGTCCGGTGGGCCAGGTCGAGGGCGCCCAGCAGCCGGTCGCGGTCCTCCTTCTCCATGGCCCCGGCAGAATGGCCAAGCGCGATGGCCCCCGCGATCTCCTCGTGCACCGAGAGGACGTGACGGTTCGGGTCGGTCCTGACGCCGAACAGGCCGAGCACGCCACGGACGAGCCCCCCAATGAGGCCGATCACCGGGCCGAACAGCCACATCAGGAGACGAACGAACGGGGCGACGCGGGCCGCTGCCGACTCGGGAATGGTGATGGCGACGGTCTTGGGCAGCACCTCGCCGAACACGAGCACGAGCAGCGTCATGGCGAGGGTGGCGACGGCCACGCCGGTCGCCCCGAACACGCGGGTCATCACGGCCGTGGCCAGCGACGCTGCCGTGATGTTGACGACGTTGTTGCCCAGCAGCAGTGCTCCGATCATACGCTCGTCGTCCTGCTTCACCTCGAGCGCCGTGGCGGCTCCTCGGGAACCCTTGTCGGCCTGCGCGCGGAGCTTGCCACGCGACGCGGCGGTGAGCGCGGTCTCCGAGGCCGAGAAGAACGCCGACAGCAGCAGCAGGCCGAAGATCGCGGCGGCCGTCAGCCACAACGTGGCGTCGAGCCACGCGGTGGCGAGGAGGCTGTCGGGCATGGCTGGCGGCGCGGGGTGCGGACTCCCGGGGCTGCGGGTCGCGGAGGCGGCCGGGCGGAGGCGTCCCGGAACGCCGCCGACAGAATACCCGATCCCCCCGGCTGCAGGGCGGCCTGCCGTCAGCCGACAGGCCGCGGCTCGGACGGGTCCGTCGCCGGTGCCGCGGCGAAGCGTCGCGGCCGGCCCGGCCGGATCACATGGTTACGTCGTCCACGACATGCTGCAGCGACTCCAGGACGGCGATCACCTCGTCTCGGCGTTCGTGGAGCCAGGCGGGCATCCACTCGCGCCATGTGAGCGCTGCTGGCAGGTAGGCTACGGGCGGTTCCACTCCCCAGCTGACCTGTCCCCCTGAAACGAGGCCACTCCGGGAGTGAGAATCCAGGGTGGCCGGAACCAAGGGAGGGCCGGAAATGCCATGCGGAAAGGCGGAGTGAGCGGAGGGCATTCTCCC
>VGYP01000282.1 GCA_016872955.1 Planctomycetota bacterium | reverse complement strand
CGAAGCGGTGCCGGCGGATCGACGTCTGGACGGAGATCGTGCAGCGGGCGACGGCCGCCAGCCGAGCGACCGATCCGATGCTCTCGCGGACCTGGAGCCTGGAGCAGCACGAGTCGAGCCGGCTGGTCGTTTGCGAACACGTCGCGGGCACTAGTCTGGCCCAGGAGCTCGAGCAGCACGGACCGCTGCCCGTGGTGCAGGCCGGCGTGCTCGTCTCGCAGGTCGCTCGCGCCGTCGGAGAGTTGCACCGCCTGGGCGCCGTGCATGGCTGCCTCTCGCCCGACGTGCTCCGCCGCGAGCCGCCGCCGGGTGGCGTGCCGCGGACCGGTCGCGTCAGGCTACTGCAGTTTCCGCTGGCCGGCGACCCCCACCGCATGCCCCTGCGACCCTGGAACGACGACGCCGAGCTCGCCGCCCTGGGCAAGCCGTCGGCCTACGCGGCCCCCGAACTGATGGTGGCCGGGAGTGTCTGCGATCCACGGTCCGACGTCTACTCGATCGGTGCGATCCTCTACGCGCTGCTGTCGGGAACACCGCCCTGTTGGGAGGGCACGGCCGAGGCGACGCTCCGGCGAGCCGCCTTCGGGGCGGGACCGAAGCCGCTCGGACGTCCGCTGGCGGGCGCCGAGATGGCCACGCTCGTGGGCTGTCTGATGGCCCGCGATCCGGCGGACCGCTACCAAACCGCCGATGAGGCTGCCGACGCCATCGCGGCCTGCCTGGGCTTGGCCGTCTCCGCCGCTCCCACGGCGGCGGCCGTGGCGGAAAGGACGGTCGCGGGCCAAGCGTCGCCGGTGGCCGAGAAGGTGCCCGACTTTTCGGGGCTGAACCCCACGGTTCGGCCGGCGGCATCGGCGAGGCCGGCGGTCGGCGGCGCGGCGACACCAGCGGTGGCAGCGGCGGTGTCCCCCGCCATTCGTCGGCGGGCGGCGCGTGTGCGCACGATCGGCGTGGCGGTGACCGTAGCGATCCTGCTGGCGACGGCAGCGCTCGTGTTCAGCCGAATCAAGAGCGGCTCACCAGCCTCCGAACGGACTGCCGTCGAGCCCATTCGCCGGCCGCCTGCCACGCCGCCGGCGCAGCCGCCCGTCGGCGGCGTCGAGGGCTGGGGCGAACCGCCGCCGGGGCTGGGCGTGAAGGGCGAGCCGCGGCCGGCTGACGGCGGCGACACCGCATCGCGTCGGCAGAGGATCTTGGACGACCCGACGCTGCCGTGGGCGTCGCCGACCGAGGGGAGGCGACCGACGCTGGCCTATCTCCCGCCCGGGTCGCAACTCGTCATGCTCGCCCGGCCGGCCGCTCTGCTCGCCGACGACGAGGGCAGGTTGTTCGTCAGGGCGCTCGGGCCGGAGGCCGAGGCCGGCCTACGCCGACTGGCCTCCTGGTGCGGGTGCGAGGTGGCCGACATCGAGACGGTGCAGGCCGGCTGGCAGGCGGGCGCTGGCGACGAGGTGCTCGCCGGCTACGCTGTGCGGCTCGGAGCGGGTCGGGTGGTGCCGAGCGACGACGCCTCCCGGCGGGCCGCGTGGGGGGAAACCACGGCCGTCGAGGTTGAAGGAGAAACGATCCATCAGGGCAGGCCGTTCTCGTTCTGGGTGCCGTCGACGGAGCACGGCCGCGTGCTCGTCGTGGCCGCTGATTCGTCCGCCGACGAGGGGAGCGGGACCGGACTGGCGACCGATCCGCTCGCCATGCAGATCGCCCGGCAGGCGATTGCCGCCCGGGCCGCCGAGCCCGACGCGCTCAAGGCGGAGCTGCCGCGGGAACTCGAGGAACTGGCGGGCATGCTCGACGTCGACCGGCATGTCACGCTTTTTGGCTCGCCCCACTACCTGCTTACCCGCGGGCGGATGGTGCTTGTGGGGCCGCTGGCGAAGCTGGCCGTCCCGCTCGAGGACCTGTTCGGCGATGCGGTCAAGGCCGCCGCCCTGTCGGCCCACTTCTCCGAGAGCTCGTACCTCGAGGTGGACGCCATCTCGTCCCTCGACCGGCCGGCCAGACAGGTGGCGACGGAACTGGCCGCGAAGGTCGAGGGGCTGGCCGACAAGGTCGAGCGGTACTGCGCCGCGCTCGATCCCAGTCCCTACGGCCGCGTCCTGGTGATGCGGCTGCCGCAGATGCTCAGGTTCGTCGTCGCCAACATGCGGAGTGGCGCCGAGGGCAAGGGGGCGATCCTCAACGCCCATCTGCCGCGGCACGCGGGCCACAACCTCGCCCTGGCCGCGGAACTCGCACTGGCCCAGTCGCCCGGCACGGCGGCGGTCGCGGACAGGCCGGCCCCCGAGTCGTCGGCGGCCGCCAGCCCGCTCGGCAAGCTCGACCAACGGATCACGCTCGTGTTCGCCAAGGATACGCTGGAAAAGTCGATTCAGATGATCGCCGACGAGATCGGGGCGCCGATGGACATCCTCGGCCCCGACCTGCAGCTGGAAGGAATCACAAAGAACCAGTCCTTCGGCCTCGACGCCCGTGACAAGCCCGCCCGGGAGGTTCTCCTGGAGATCCTCGCCAAGGCCAATCCCGACGGGAAGCTCGTCTATATCGTGCGGCAGGAGGGGGGCGTGGAGACGATCCTGATCACCACCAGGGCGGCCGTGCAGAAACGAAACGACACGCTGCCGCCGGGACTCGAGGCCGCCCCCACGCAGGAGAAGAAACGATGATCATCGTGATGCAGGCCGGTGCTAGCGAGGCCGAACTCGAGCACGTGGTGGCCCGCGTGGAGCGGCTCGGCCTCAGGCCCCACGTGATCGTGGGCACGGAGCGGACCGTGGTGGCCGTCGTCGGCGATGAGCGTGACGCCGTCTCCCGCGGCCTGGAGACGCTGCCCGGCGTGGCGGCGGTGCTGCCGATCCTCGCGCCCTACAAGGTGGCGAGTCGCGAGGTGCAGGCCGAACCGACGGTGGTGCGGGCCGGGTCGTTGACGGTCGGGGGCGGCCGGGTGGGCGTGATCGCGGGGCCATGCTCGGTGGAGGACCGCGAGCAGATCGTGACTACGGCCAGGGCGGTGAAGGAGGCGGGGGCGACGGGCCTGCGGGGCGGCGCGTTCAAGCCCCGTACCAGCCCATACAGTTTCCAGGGGCTCAAGGAACAGGGGCTCGAACTGCTGGCCGAGGCGCGGGCCGAGACGGGGCTGGCGATCGTCACCGAAGTGGTCTCGCCGGAGGACGTGCCGCTCGTCGCCCGCTTCGCCGACGTGCTTCAGATCGGCGCCCGCAACATGCAGAACTACCGGCTGCTCGAGGCGGCCGGCCGCGTCCAGGTGCCCGTGCTGCTCAAGCGGGGTCCCGCGGCTACCGTCGAGGAACTGCTGCTGGCGGCAGAATACATTCTCGACGGCGGGAACCGTCAGGTGATGCTCTGCGAGCGGGGCATCCGCACCTTCGAGAGCCACACGCGGTTCACCCTGCCGCTGGCCACGGTGCCATGGCTGCACGCCCGCACCCATCTGCCCGTGGTGGTCGATCCCAGCCACGGCACGGGCCACGCCAACCTCGTCGAGAGCATGGCGGCGGCGGCGGTGGCGGCCGGAGCCGATGGCCTGATCGTGGAGGTGCATCCCGATCCCAAGGCCGCCGCCAGCGACGGCGGGCAGACGCTCGATGTTCCCGCGTTCGGGCGGATGATGGACGTCTGTCGCAGGATCGCCGCCGCCGTGGGCCGCCACCTCTGAGCCGCGGGTACGTCAGCCGAGCACGGCCAGCGACAGGCCCATGTAGACCACGATCCCGACGACGTCGACGATCGCCGACACGAAGGGATTGCTCATCAGCGCGGGATCGAGGCCGACCGAGCGGAACGCCAGCGGCAAGACGCAGCCCACGAGCGAGCCGATCAGCACGACCGACAGGACCGTGGCGGGGATCACCAGGGCCTGCAGCGGCGAGGGGGCGAAGGCCAGGGCCAGCAGATA
>VGYP01000281.1 GCA_016872955.1 Planctomycetota bacterium | reverse complement strand
GATGCCGTGGCAGACGACCTCGGCGACATCGGCGGCTGGCAGGCGGAGTGGAAGTGGGACGGCATGCGGGCCCAGATCGTCCGCCGCGAGGGCAGCGTCACGCTCTGGAGCCGCGGCGAGGAGCTCGTCACCGAGGCGTTTCCGGAGATCGCCACCGCCGCCGAGACACTGCCCGCCGGCGCGGTTCTCGACGGCGAACTGCTGGCGGTGGCCCGCGACGCCGCGGGCCGCGGCCTCCGCCTCCAGGGCTTCGCCGCCGTCTCACGGCGGGCCGGCCGTCGCCGGGTGCCCCGCAAGATCCTCGCCGACATCCCCTGCGTGTTCGTCGCCTACGACCTGCTCGAAGTCACGGGCGTCGACATCCGCGAGCGCCCGCTGGCGGCGCGGCGCGGGCTGCTCGAGGACCTGGTGCCCACGTGTTTCGGGGCGGCCCTCGAGGCCGGTGACGGCGCCGGCGCCCTGTTTCGCTCGCCGCTCGTGGAGGCCGACTCGTGGCAGGCCCTCGCGGCCCGCCGCGGCGAGTCGCGGACTCGGGGTGTGGAGGGGCTCATGCTCAAGCGGCGGGCGAGTCCCTACGGCACCGGGCGGACCCGCGGTGACTGGTGGAAGTGGAAGGTGGAGCCTCTCGAGATCGACGCCGTGCTGCTCTACGCCCAGGCCGGTCACGGCCGGCGGGCCGGACTCCACAGTGACTATACCCTCGGCGTCTGGGACGACGACCGGCTCGTGACGATCGCCAAGGCCTACTCGGGCCTGAGCGATGCCGAGATCATCGAGATCGACCGGATCGTGAGGGCGACCACGATCGAACGGCACGGCCCCGTGCGGATCTGCACGCCCACGCTGGTCATGCAGCTGGCCTTCGAGGGCATCTCGGCCTCGACGCGGCACAAGGCCGGCCTGGCCGTCCGCTTCCCGCGGATCGTCCGCTGGCGGCGCGACAAGACGCCGGCGGAAGCGGGCTCACTCGCCGACCTGCGGCGGATGCTTGCCCAGGTTTCGTGACCGGAAGCCCCTCCCGCGGCCCCGCTCCGCGGCTTGCCTAGCTTGCCAGGCCGCTTGAGACGGTCGCAACGATCGTCATGAAGGCTGCCGGAGTTGCCGAAAAAAAGGATGCCGGGGGGCCTGCCTCCCGTGACGGTTGAATCGGCACGAAGGGGGTGGGTGATGACGGATGCATGGCGACGTTCCTGGAAGCTGGTCGTGGCGACGGTGCTCGCGCTGCTCTGCGGCGCGGCCGCCAGGGCGGTCATCGGGGCCGAGATCCCGGCCGACGGCGAGAATGCCGGGGTCGACATGCCGGCGGCGGAGTTGCCCGCCGACCCGCCGGTCGCCAAGCCGGTCCTGATCGACGGACCACCCGAGGGCGTGATCGAGGGTGAGATCGTCTGGGACGATTCGCGGGGCGGCTATGGTGCGGGCGGCACGTGCGTCACCGAGGCGCCGGCCGGCTGCATCGCCGGCTGTGGGGGTGGTTGCTCCGGGGGTTGCCGCCTGCGCTGCGACGAGACCTACACGATCTTCGACGTCGTCTTCCTGCAGCGCGACAACCAGTCGACCGACCAGATCCTGGCGGCGATCGGGCCCGACGCGGTGATCACCAGCGGCCAGCCGCAGTTCGCCGTCCAGCCCGGCCTCCGGTTGTTCGTGGGTCGCGTCGACGACCAATGCCGTGGCTGGGAAGTGGGGTATCTCGGCGTCTGGAACATGTTCGCCGACGTCGACGAAGGAGGCGTGGCCGACATCAGCGCGGGCGATCCGCTGGGCCTGCTCGCCGAGGGCTTCGATGGCCGCTCGCTCGCCCGGGCCACCTTCCTCTCCTCGCTCAACACCGCCGAGGCGAACCTGTTGTGGCGAAGCTGCCATCGCGGCTTTTCGCGGGTCTCGGCCTACCCGTGGGAACGCTGCTGCAACTACCGCCGCGGCACGTTCGACTGGCTGACCGGCTTTCGGTGGGCCGGACTCGACGAGGCGGCCGGCCTCGAGTTTTCCGGGGCCGATTACCCCGGCCCGAGCACCTACAATGTGCGGTCCACGACCAACTTCTTCGGCGCCCAGATTGGCGGCCGCGGCCGGATGGAATGGGACCGCTGGACGATCGACGGCTGGGCGAAGGCGGCCCTCGCCGGCACGGCCCTGTCGCAGTCGGCCGACCCGATCGTCTCGTTCTCCCAACCCGGCGAACCCTGGCGGCCCGCCCGCGCGGCCACCGAGGGAGGCGTGGGCTTCATCGGCGACATCAACGTCACGCTGACCTACCGCCTGAACGACACCTGGCGGCTGCGGACCGGCTACAACTTCCTCTGGCTGACCGGCGTGGCGTTGGCCCCCAACCAGTTCGACTTCGGCGGGCCGACGGGCGGCACCGGCCTCAACGGCGGCGCCGGTGTGCTGCTGCACGGCGCCAACCTCGGCCTCGAAGCGTCCTGGTGACGCCGGACTACGTCGTCGAGAGCAACTCGACGTCGAACACGAGCGTCGCGTTGGCCGGGATCTTCGAACTCGCCGGCGGATTCGCGCCGTAGGCGAGGTTGGCCGGGATCACGAACTGCCGGCGGCCGCCCACCCGCATCGTCTGCAGACCCTCGGTCCAGCCGCTGATCACCTGGTTGAGGCCGAACTGGGTGTTCTTGTTGGAGTCGAACACCGTGCCGTTGAGCAGCCGTCCCTCGTAGTTCACGCGGACCGTGGCCGTCGCGGACGACGGATTGCTCCCGGTGCCCCGCACGATGTCGCGATACGTGAGACCCGACGCCGTCGTCACGATAATGCCGGGGATGGCCATTGGCAGGCCGGACGAAACGAGCGCGGCCCCCGCGGAGCCGCCCAGCGGGCCGCTGATCGCACCGGCCAGGGACAGCGTGCGGATGCCCTGCCCGCGACGGGTCACGACCAGCGTCTCGGCCACGCCGTCGCCATTGACGTCGACGGGCGACGCGAAGACGGCCGCCGACGAGGGGCCCAGTGCCGCGAAGGCGGAGAGCCGCGCGATTCGCGGGTTGTCCGCCGCGGCGACGGCGCCGTTGTAGACCTCGATCACACCGTCGCCCCGGCGACCGGCGGCGACCACGATGTCGTGCACGATGTCGCCGTCGATGCGGGCGGTGCTCACCGCCACGCCGCCGAGGAACCCGCCACCGAGTGGCCGGATGGTGTCGACCACACGGGGCGTCGTACCGCCGACGTCGTACACCCGCACCGTGGCCCGCGTCGTGGGCCCGCTACCGATGATCACCTCGCAGCGACCGTCCGCGACGTTGGCGGACGTCGTGGGACCGTTCGAGAACGTGCCCAGGTCGGCCGTGGCCACCGTTGCACCGCCCAGGAAGCCCGCACCGAACCCGCGAATCACGCGGTGGGCCGTGTCTGGGATCGGATCGACCGCCGCCACAGAGCGGAACACGCGGACCTCCCCGTCCCCCCGCGCCCGGGCTGCGAAGATGTCGCTGCGTTGGTCGCCGTCGACGTCGCCGACGGCCAGGTTCACGCCGCCCCGCCAGGTGGGGCCGAAGGGGCGCGTCCGGTAGGCGGTGAGTTCGACGCCGTCGCTCGAGAAGACGCGGATCTCGCCGATCCGGCCGAAGCCGGCGGCCGCCAGGATCTCGAAGCGACCGTCGTCATCGAGGTCGCCGAGTGCCGTCTGCACACCGCCTCGGAAGCCGGGCTCGAAGGCGGCGAACTCGGCCAGCTGCACCTGCGTGGCCAGATCGACGACCCGCACGAGCGAACTGCTCGGGCCGCCCGCCTGCTCCGAGATGGCCAGCACCCGCGGGGTGAAGGCCAGGGTCTGAGAGTCGGTGTCGTTGGCGGCGTTGAAGTCACCGGCGACGGAGATGCTCGTCGACGTCGTGAGCGCATCCGATGCGGTGGCGGGAACGGTGCCCAGAACGGTGAACACCGCCTTGCCGCCGACCGGCAGCGTGATC
>VGYP01000280.1 GCA_016872955.1 Planctomycetota bacterium | reverse complement strand
CCGGTAGCCGGCTTCGAGCAGCGCTGGCACGAGCCGGCCACCGACGTAGCCGGTCGCCCCGGTGACCGCGATCGTGTCACCGGCGGCGATCACCAGACTCCGTTGGTCATTCATGGATATACCTTTGGGGACGGTGGACGCGTTGCGGCCTCCATGCTCCCGAACTGCGGATCGTCTGGCTCTCAGTGTTCACTCGTGTCGGCCGCATTGTCAGCATCAAACGGGAGCCTGCGCTGCGGGTCGGGGACCTGCGGCAGGCGCTGGCTCTTGGAAGCCGCATTGCGGGCGAGTGAACGCCGCACCGGGTCTTGCTGCATCGCCCCACGGCGATCGCGGCGGCTGCCGTGGCGTTGAGCGACGTCGCGGGCCTCGGCCCGGGCCTCCGAATCGCCCCGCACGGTCGCCAGCCGCCGCTTCGCCTCGCGCACGGCGGCGGCATGATCGACGAGCGGGGCGGGATAGTCGCGGCCGATCACGCAGCCCGCCGTCTGCTGCACGTCTGCGGGCATCGTCCACGGCATGTGCACGTAGGCCGGCGGCACACGGCCAAGTTCCGGCAGCCAGCGGCGGATGAACACGCCACGCGGATCCTGCTCGAGCGCCTGCTTGGTGGGATTGTAGATCCGCAGGGTGTTGATCCCCGTCGTGCCGCTTTGCATCTGCAGCTGCGACCAATGAATCCCCGGCTCGAAATCGAGGAAGTGGCGGGCGAGAAACAGCCCCGTGGGCCACCAGTGGAGCCAGAGCGAATAACTGGCGAACGACACGACCAGGGCCCGCATCCGAAACGTGAGCCAGCCGGTGGCGACGAGGCTCCGCATGCACGCGTCCACGAGCGGGTAGCCCGTGCGGCCCGCCTGCCAGGCGGCCAGCCAGTCGGCCGAGATCTCGTTCTCCCGCAGCCCGTCGGCCGCCCGCAGCATGTTGTGAAACTCGATCGCCGGCTCGTCCTCGAGCTTCTGCATGAAGTGGCAGTGCCAGTGCAGCCGCGACTGTACGGCCTTCACGCTTCGTTGCCAGGCCTTGAGCTCCGCCCGCTCGCGAGGCTCTTCGGCTGTCGCAAGCGCGGCAGCGACATCGAGCCGACGGGACTCGCTCGCCTGCCAGACCGTGCGCATGGAGATCGCCCCGAACGAGAGATACGGGCTCAATCGCGAGCAGCTCGTCGGGGCCGAGAGCGGGCTAGAAATGCCGCCGGAATAGTGGCGGCCGCGGCGCATGAGAAAATCCTCGAGCACGGCTCCGGCGGCCGCTTCGCCGCCACGCTGCCGATCCTTCGTGTCGGGAGGCCGACCGAGCTCGCGGCAGCCGAGGAGCCCCGCGGTCTCCAGACTCAGGATCGTCGACCCGCCCCCGGTTCCACCGCTTCGTGGAAGGGGCGCTCGCGCCGCTTCCATCCGTTTCTCCCACAGCCGGTTCCAGCCGTTTCGCGACGCGAGCCGGCGCACGACGCCCGTCTGCGGCATCTCCACGAATTCGACGCCCGCCTCGCGGGCCCAGCGGCGCACGCGGCGATCGCGGCCATACGTCACGCCGGTGCCGGTCTCCTCGTGGGCCACGAGGAGCCGGAAGCTCGTCTCGCGACGGACCGCGTCGAGCATCGCCACCGCCTCGCCGCGGCGGGTGACGAGCCGGATGCCGAGCTTCACGAGGGCGGCCTCGACATCCAGCAGGCATTCGCGTTGGAACTCCGTATGGCTCGAGTCCCACTCCGGCTGCGCGAACACCTCGGGCTCGTAGAGAAACACCGCGAACACGGCCCCACCCCGGGCCCGTGCACAGGCCTCGGCGAGCGCGGCATGGTCGGCCACGCGCAGATCGCGCTTGAGCCAGACGCACACCGGGGGCATGGAATCGTGCATCATGTCATCACTCACGACGCAGGCCGCTCATTCACGCTCAGTGTAGTCTTCATGCTGTGCGTGGCGGCCATGGTGGGCAAGCGGCGTGAGGCTGTGACCGGTGGGCATGCCACGGGAGGCTGCTCTGACGCGCATCAAAAGCCCCGATCGCACGACACCTCACGGATCGCCTGGGTGAAACTCATGGCCCGGATGGGGGAGGAGTTTCCGCTCGAGTGCCCGGGGTGCGGCGGCGACATCAGGCTGATTGCGTTCATCACCCAACCGGGTCCGATCCGGTAGATCCTGACACACCTCGGCGAACCGCTCGCGCCGCCACCGATTGCAGCCGCCCGGGGCCCGCCTCCCGCCTGGGGCGAGCTCGTCCAGGCACATGACGACCGTGAAGCGGTTCAGGTGTCGCCTGACGAACTGTCCGTGATCGACATCCACAGCCTCCGACCGGTGTCGGACGCGAGGTCAAACCAAAGCCCCCACGCGGCCGAACTTGGAGAGCCTCCGCGCCGACGGCAGAAAAACGCCACTCCAGGAAGACGGCAGCCGTTCCGGGTGCAGCTGATCAGGTGCCGGAAAACACGGCACCAGCCTCACCAGCCGCCCATCGGCTTGGAAATGCCTATCGACATGGTTGCGCAAGTGCCATTGGCCGGACTTTCCTTCTCGAGCGGGCCGGGGTGAAGACGCTCTCCATCGAGCCTGGATCGCCCTGGGAGAACGGCTTCATCGAGAGCTTCAACGGGAAGCTGCGGGACGAACTCCTGGCCCGCGAGGTGTTCGACACCCTACTGGAGGCCAACGTGCTGATCGAGCGTTGGCGGAAAGCCTACAGCACCGTCCGCCCAGACAGTTCACTGGGGTACCGGCCCCCGGCCCCGGCGGGGCGCCGCCCCTGTCCGCTCGCTTCGGCTACGCCTCAGCAAGCGGACATGGGCGAGCCATTGGCAGGGAAACCCTGGTGATAGAAACTGGTTCCATCCGTGGGGGCAGATCAGAGGAAAGAAAGTTAAAGAGGCTCCGGTCGGAGTCGAACCGACGATGGCGGATTTGCAATCCGCTGCCTTAGCCACTTGGCTACGGAGCCGTGTGTCGACCTGCATTCTTTCGCCAGACCATTCCACAGTACGGCAACATGGGCGGACTGGTCAAGTTCTGACGAAACGGTCGATCGGGACGGTTCTTCGCATCGGAAGGATCGCCACGGTCTTGCGTAGCAATCGGTCGGCGAGCTCGCAGACCTTCAGTCGATTCTTTCCCAGCCCAAAACCGCGGTCGGTTGGCTGCTGGAACCGACCGGTTGTATAGTCGTTGGTCGGTTCGGTCCCCGCCCCGATACCGCGCGCCCCCCCCACCGCATGCGGCCAGGAGCGAGTTCAGCATGGCCAACGAGGGCACCTGCGACATCGGTCTGATCGGCCTGGCCGTGATGGGCGAAAACCTCGCCCTTAACATCGCCAGTCGAGGCTTTCGGATCGCGGTCGCCAACCGGACCAGCAGCGTCACCGACGCCTTCGTGGCCGGCCGCGGCAGACTCCCCAACGTGGTCGGCTGCCGGTCGTTCGAAGACCTCGTCGCCGCCCTCAAGCAGCCTCGCCGCATCATGATGATGGTCAAGGCCGGGGCCGCCGTCGATCAGCTGATCGGCACCCTCGCGCCACTGCTGTCCCCCGGTGACGTGCTCATCGATGGCGGCAACACGCTCTTTTCCGACACCGAGCGACGAACCGCCGAGGCGGAGGCCAGGGGCCTGCTCTACGTCGGCTTGGGCGTCTCCGGAGGCGAGGAAGGGGCGCTCAAGGGACCGAGCCTGATGCCTGGCGGGTCGCACGCTGCCTGGCCTTTGGTCAGTCCGATCTTCCAGGCGATCGCGGCCAAAGTAGGCCCCCACGCCGAGATTCCATGCTGTGACTGGGTCGGCCCACGAGGGGCGGGCCACTACGTCAAGATGGTCCACAACGGCATCGAATACGGCGACATGCAGTTGATCTGTGAGGCCTACGCGCTGCTGCGACAGGCCGCCGGCTTGTCCAACCAGCGGCTCGCCGAGGTGTTCGCCGACTGGAACACCGGCGAGCTCGACAGCTATTTGATC
>VGYP01000279.1 GCA_016872955.1 Planctomycetota bacterium | reverse complement strand
GTACAGACAGACCGACACGATCCCAAGGAAGTAGGCGATCGAGGAGAGGCTCACCACGCCCCGGCCAAAGTCTGAGAAGTGCTCCGCCAGGCTCCAGGAACGTACCCAGCCCGCTGCCCGCGGCCCCATCACGGCACTGGCCCGATCGGCCAGGGCCAGCGGGGCGTTGAACAGGACGCCCAGGATGAAGCCGACCGTCAGGTTGCTCGTCAGAAAGCTGGCCACCATGCCGATCGCCAGCATCGCCAGCCCCGTGAACCAGTAGCCGAGGTAGTTGGCCAAGAAGAGGCCGGCGTCCGGCGTGCCCCAGGCCAGCAGGATCACGAGGTTGCAGAAGCAGGAGAACAACAACGCCACCGTGAAGATGCCCACCGCGGCCAGGTACTTGCCGACGACGATCTCCAGGTCGCTGGCGGGAAGCGTCAACAGCAGTTCGTCAGTACCTTGCCGCCGCTCGTCGGCCCAGACACTCATGGTGATCGCGGGCACGAACACCAGCAGGATGAACGGCAGGGAGCGGTTGAGCTGATCGAGGTTGGCGAGATTGGAGTTGAAGAACTCGGGCGGCCAGAAGGCGGCCAGCGACCCGAGCAGCACGAAGACGCAGATGAAGACGTAGCCGGTCGGATTGGAGAAGTAGGCGACAAAGTTCCGTTTGAAGACGGAGTCGAGCACGTGCCATTTCATCGCTGTCGATTCCTGTGCCTGGTGTCTGATGGGTCGTCGTGGCGGCGGCTCCGCGTCGCCGCCGTGCCCCGCCCCGTCCCGTCATGCCGACCGTGTCAGTTCGTGGAAGCGATCGTCGAGTCCACGGCCGTCCCTCCGCAGGTCCGTCGGCGTGCCGTCAAACTTCATCCGACCCTCGGAGATCAGGATCACGCGGTCCGCGAGTGCCTCGACCTCCTGGAGGATATGAGTCGAGAGAAGGATTGTCTTGTTCTGGCCGAGCCGCCGGATCGTCTCCCGCATCTCGCGAATCTGGTTGGGGTCGAGGCCGCTGGTCGGTTCGTCGAGAATCAGGACGTCGGGTTCGTGCAGCAGCACCTGGGCCATGCCGACACGTTGCCGGTAGCCCTTCGAGAGCTTGCCGATCGCCTTGCCGATCACGCTGCCCAGTTCACACTGCTTGACCACGGCCTCGATCCGCTCCCGCTTGCGACTGCCGGACAGCCCACGGGCGTCGGCGAAGAACTCCAGCAGGCTGCGGGGTGACATGTCCGGATAGAGCGGGCCGTTCTCCGGGAGATAGCCGAGTCGCTCCGCCCCGGCAAGGCGGTCGGTGGCCATGTCGTGGCCGGCGATCAACGCGCGGCCGACCGACGGAGCCAGGTAGCCCGTCAGGATCTTCATGGTCGTGCTCTTCCCCGCCCCGTTGGGGCCGAGAAAGGCCACGATCTCACCCCGCGGGATGCGGAAGGAGACGTCCTTGACGGCGATGAACTCGCCATAGAACTTCGAGAGGCCATCGACCTCAATCATGGCCGGGGAGGCGGAATCCTTGCCGGGCACGGTCATGGAGCCTCTTGGGGTACGTGGACGTGCGGACCGAAGCCAGCGTATTGTTTCCCGTTCCCGCCCGAGCGGCAATCCCCGAGGGCGGATCCCCGGCGGCCCGTCGCCTTGCGTGCTCGGCATCGCCGGGCCGCGACCGCGGGATTTACGGCTCCAAAACGGCCGCCAGCGGCAGCGGTTCCCGCCGCGAACCCGGCCGGCCGCGCCGCCACGTGACATGCGTTAGCCAGGCCGCCGAGGTCTCGGGCCGGTCGGCGCGGAAGTGGACGCCACGGGTCTCCTCCCGTTCGAGCGCCGCGGCGATCATCAGCCGGGCCACCTGTAGCATGTTCTGCAACTGCCAGCCCTGCGGGTCGGAGAACTGCCGCGGCTGCACGTACCGACACCAGCCCTCGACGGTCGCCAACGCTTCGGCGAGTTGGTCGCCGGTCCGCTCGACGCCCACCTGACGCCACATCAGCGACTGCAGCGAGTTGCGGATGTCGGCGAGGTCGAGCGTCGCCCCGTCGCCCGCCTCCTCCACACGTCCGTTGGCGATCGGCGGCACGCGGAAGGCATGCAACTCCGGCCCCTCGGCCAGCACCTCGGCCGAGGCGGCGGCTCCCGCACGGCCGCCATAGACGAGTCCCTCCAGCAGGCTGTTGCTGGCCAGCCGGTTGGCGCCGTGCAGGCCGCTGGAGGTGACCTCGCCCGCCGCGAACAAGCCGGGCACCCTAGTCCGGCCGCTCGCGTCGACGGTGACACCGCCGATCATGTAATGGGCACCGGGCCGGACGGGGATCCGGTCGCGTGCCAGATCGAGACCGAACTTCCGGCAGGTCTCGGCCATGCCGGGAAACTGCCGCCGGACGGCCACGGGATCGAGGTGCGAGAGGTCGAGGTAGACGTTGGCGTGCCGCGTCCGCCGCATCACCTCCGTGATCGCCCGCGACACAACGTCACGCGGGGCGAGTTCGGCCCGGTCGTCGAACGCCGGCATGAACCTGCAGCCCTCGCGATCCACGAGCCAGGCCCCGGCTCCCCGCACCGCTTCGGTGATCAGGCTGCGGGCGCCGCCGGCGATGTAGAGCACGGTGGGATGAAACTGCATGAACTCCATGTCCCGGACCGCGGCCCCGGCCCGCCAGGCCAGGGCGATGCCGTCGCCACTGGCACCCGGTGGGTTGGTCGACTCGCGATACAACTGCCCGGCACCGCCCGTAGCGAGGATCGTGCGGCGGGCCCAGACGAGCGTCTTGCCATGGGACGGATTCCAGACGATCGCGCCCCGGCAACCGCCCGCGTCGGTCACGAGGTCGATCGTGAAGGTGTTGGGCCAGAACTCCAGGTTGGCCGCGGCCCGCGCCCGCTCGATCACGGCCCGCATCACTTCTCGCCCCGTGGCGTCGCCGAGGGCATGCACGATGCGATGGTGACTGTGCCCACCCTCGCGGCCAAGTTCCAGCCCGCCATCCCGCTCGTCGAATCGAGTCCCCCAGGCGATCAGCTCGCCGATCCGCTCGGGGGCCTCCCGGACGACCGACTCGACGACGTCCTCGTGGCAGAGGCCTCCCCCGGCGGCGAGGGTATCGGCCACGTGGTTGTCGAAGCGATCCTCGGGGTCGACCACGCCCGCGATGCCCCCCTGGGCCCACTGGCTCGACGATCCGCGGAGATCGTCCTTCGTGATGATGGTCACCGCCAGGGCAGGATCGACCGCCAGCGCGGCCCGCAGCCCCGCCACGCCTCCGCCGAGCACGAGCACGTCGGTGAAGCAGTGTGGCACCCGCTTCGGACCGAAGGCCACCAGGTACCGAGGCCCTTCCACGCCGTCGCTCATGGACCGCCCGTTCCTTGCATAAAGGCCTTGAACTGACCGCGATAGTCGTTCGGAGGCCTGCTGCGGCGGCCCTCGGCCTGCCCTCCCTTCACGTCGCTCGGCACGTCCCGGGACGACTGAACACCATTCGGACGCAGGCCAAGGCTGCGGACGGCCCGCTCGAACTCCGCTCGCTCCCTGGGATCTTCACTGGCGGCGAGCCGCTGCATGGCCCGCCAGCGATCTAGGAACGCACGCGCCTGCTCCGAGCTCCAGCCCAGGTCGTCAAGCAGGTCCCTGCGACCGGCGTCGAGCGAGTTGCGGAGATGCTCGAGGGCGAGGTCGGCCGCATTGCGGGCATGGTCGAGCTGCTGCCGACCCCACTCGACTTCGCCCGGCGCGGGCGGCGCTCCGGCAGCCCCGCCCTGGTGAGCTGGTCCACCCGCGTCACCGCCGTGCCCGACCGCGGCCTGCGGCGAGGCGGCGGCACCCGTTTGCTCCGTCTGGCCGTGTTGTGATTCGCCAGCTCGACCTTCGCCCTGCCCTTGCTGAGCTAGGCTCTTGCGACCTTCGCCCTGCCCTTGCTGAGCTAGGCTCTTGCGGCCTTCGCCCTGCCCCTGCTGCGCTTGCCCCTGCTGCGCTTGGCTATCGCGGCCTTC
>VGYP01000278.1 GCA_016872955.1 Planctomycetota bacterium | reverse complement strand
GCCAGCCGTCGTCGATCCCGATCAGGGTCTCGGCGCCGCCGAGAAACAGGCTGCCATCCCCCTTCAGCACCCGTGCCACGCGGCCCACAACCTGGGCACGGGTCGGTACGGCGAAGTAGAGCATCACGTTCCGCAGGAAGACGACGTCGCAGGGGGGCATCGGCGGCCAGTTACCCACCAGATTGAGCTGCCGGAACTCGACCAGCCGGCGGCAGTCCTGGGAGACGCTCCACCGTCCCTGCAGCGGGCGGAAATACTTGTGCCGCAGCCCGGGCGGCAGGCCGCGATTGATCTCGAGGTCGCTGTAGGTGCCCTCCCGGGCGCGGGCGAGCACCGCCTCGGAGTAGTCGGTTGCGAGGATCCGAATCCGCCACGACGCCACCAGGTCCCGGAACTGCTCGTTGAGCAGCATCGCGATGCTGAACGGCTCCTGGCCGGTCGAGCAGGCTGCCGACCAGATGACTAGTTGCCGCTCCGCGGCGCGCCGCGGGATCAGGTCGCTGAGCACCTGCTGCAGCGTGTCGAAGGGCTTCATGTCGCGGAAGAAAGCGGTCTCGTGCGTCATCATCGCACTGAGGACGTCCTGCTCGAGGGACGGATCGATCCCCTGTCGCACGCGATCGAGGAGCGTCTCGATGCTGGGAATCTTCCGCTGCCGGACGATCGGCATCATCCGCGCGACGACGAGGTACTGCTTCGAGTCGTCGATCACGACGCCCGTCCGCTTCCGGAGCAGGTCGCGCAGGAAGGCGAACTGTAGCTCCGCGACCTTCATGGCGTTGTCGCGCGACGTTCGCCCGGCCGTCTTTCGAGCCGCAGCGCGATCTCGGGGCCGATCTGGCCCAGTGGTAGGACCACGTCGGCCAGGCCGGCCCGCACCACCTCGCCCGGCATGCCCCAGACGACGCTCGAAAACTCGTCCTGGGCGATCACGCCACCGCCCGCCTCCACCACGACCCGCGAGCCCGCCAGGCCGTCACGCCCCATGCCGGTGAGCACGACGCCGAGCGTCGCCCCGCCCCAGATTCTCGCCGCCGAGCGGAAGAGCACGTCCGCCGCGGGGCGACAGGAGTTCTCGGGCGGTGCGTCGGTGAGCCTGATCCGCGGGGTGACCGCCGTGCCGGCGAGTTCCATGTGGCGGCCGCCGGGGGCGAGCAGGACAGCGTCGGAGGTCACCGGCAGGCCGTCGGAGGCCTCCCGCACGGGACGCCCGCAGACGGCCGTCAACCGCTCCGCGAGCCGGCCGGTGAAAGTGGCCGGCATGTGCTGCACGATCAGGATCGGCACCCGCGCCGCCAGCACGCAGGCCGGCAGCACCTCCGCGAGCGCCGCCGGCCCGCCGGTGGAGACGGCGATCACGACGCCGGCCACCGCCGGCTGTCGCACCGCCGGCCGCGGCATGGCCGGCGCCGCGCTGCCCGCTGTCGCCGTGGTCGCCTGGGTGAGCTGGCCGCGGGAGACGACCTGCTTGATGCGACCAAGCACCTCGCCGCGGATCCGGGCCGCTACCTCGCCGGGATCGAGCCCGACCGGTTTGGCGACATAATCGTTGGCGCCGGCCACGAGAGCGTCGACCGTGGCTCTCGCACCCCGTTCGGTCAGGCTCGAGAACATCACGACCGGCAGCCGCGGATGTCGGCGACGGATCTCTCGCAGCGCCGTCAGGCCGTCCATCACCGGCATCTCGACGTCGAGCAGCACGACGTCGGGCAACTCGCCCGTCGCCAGCATGTCGAGACAGACCTGACCATTAACAGCCGCCCCCGTGACCCGCACCCCGGGATCCGAGGCGAGGGTTGTCGAGAGGATGCCGCGGATCGTCGCGGAGTCGTCGCAGATCAGCACCCGTAGCGGCCGCGTGCCCGCTCCGGCGGCACGCTCACGGCACACGCCCAGTGCTACCAGCTTCCGGGCCAGGGCCTCCGGCGTGAAGGGCTTCGACAGGTAGTCGTCGGCCCCGGCCGCCAGGGCCTCCGCGATCCGGGCCCTGTCATGCTCGGTGGAGATCATCACCAGCGGCAGCTTCCGGGTAGCGGGATCTCCCCGCAGCCGCCGGATCAACTCGAGGCCGTCCATCACCGGCATGTGCCAGTTGACCGTCACCAGGTCGGGGGTGCCACCGGCGGCCAGCGCGGCGAGCGCCTCGGCACCGTTGGTCGCCTCCGCGCACTCGAAGGCCAGGTCGCGGAGCGCCCGCGACACGATGCTTCGGCTCGGCTTCGAGTCGTCGACGACCAGTGCCCGCACGCTCCGCTCCTTCGTCGGCGATCACGGCGCGACGCCGGCGCTGGCCGGGCCGCCGCGGCATCATGTCATTTCCGATACTCGTCGACCATCTGCTGCAGGCCCTGGGCCATGCGGGCCAGCTCCTGGGAGGAGACCTGCGTGTTGGAGGCTCCCTCAGCCGTGCTCTGCGCCGCCTGGGCCACCTGCACGATATTCTCGGCGATCTCGCTCGAGCCGGTCGTGGCCTCGGCGATGTTGCGACTGATCTCGCCCGTGGTGGCCGACTGCTCCTCCACCGCCGCCGCGATCCGCGTCTGGAGTTCATCGATCCGGCCGATCACCGATCCGATCTCGGCGATCGCCGCCACGGCCCGGCTTGTGTCGGCCTGCATCGACTCGATCCGGCCGCCGATGTCCTCGGTGGCCTTGGCGGTCTCCCGGGCCAGTTCCTTGACCTCGTTGGCCACCACCGCGAAGCCCTTGCCCGCCTCACCGGCCCGGGCGGCCTCGATGGTCGCGTTGAGTGCCAGCAGGTTCGTCTGCTCGGCGATGGAGGTGATCACCTTGACGACGGCGCCGATTTCCCCGGACGAACGGCCAAGGGCATCCATGGTGCCCGACGTGGTGGCCGCCATCTCCACGGCCCGCCGCGCCACCGCGGCCGCGTCCTGCGCACTCTTGGCGATCTCGTGGATGCTGGTCACGAGGTTCTTGATGGAGCCCGACACCGTCCGCGCATTGCCGCTAACCTGCTCGGCGGCGGTGGAGACGAGGTTGGCCTGGGCGGTCGTCTCCTCGGCCGCAGCGCTCATCTGCTGGCTCACGCTCGTCAGCTCCTCCGAAGAGCTCGCCAGCGCGTGCGTGTTGTCGATGATGCCATGCACGAGCCTGGCCTGCCGCTCCGCCTCCCGGGTCATGCGGCGGGCGATCGTCACCGAGACCGCGAGCACGCCGAGGGTCGTCACGCCGAATACGCCTAGGCCGAAGCGCAGCAGCCGGCTGACGGGCGCCAGCACCTCCGCCTGGTCGATCTGCGAGATCAGCGCCCAGCGGACGGTGCCCCGGCCGCCGGCGGAGTCGGCATGAACCGTGACCGGCCGCCACGAGGCGAGCACCGGTACCCCGCGGTAGTCGGTTCCCAGGGCCGTACCGGAGCCGCCCTCGTCGAGCGCCGCGCGGGCCTGAGGCGTGTCGACCTTGAGCTTCGGGTTGAGGATGGTCGACTCGACGCCGAGGTCGACGGCGAACCGCGACTGCGTCCGGAACAGCCCGTCGGCACCCACCGCGTAGGTCTCACCCGTCCGTCCCATGCCGGTCGTCTCGCCGACGATCTTCCCCACGCGGTCCAGCGGGATCTGGAAGGCCACCGCTCCGACGAGTTCGCGGCCGTCGAAGACCGGCGCCGCGATGAAGCTCGCCGGCTGCATGAGCGACGGCAGATACCGGTCGAACACCCCGAACGAGACCGCATCCCTGGTGCCGGTGGCGAGCGCCTCCTGCACGCAGCGGCCGAGGTTCGTGCCGGCGATCGGACCGGTCCGCAGCGAGGCGGTAAAGTCGATCTCCTTGCAGACGCTGTAGACGATCGTGCCGCCGGCTGCATCGACCAGGAACAGGTCATACAGGCCGTACTTTTCCTGCAGGTGACGCAAGATCGGATGGTAGACCGCGTGGGCCTTGGTGTAGGCCGACCCGTCGACCGCCGCGTCGAGCCGGGCCTTCTGGCCGAGGGGATGCTCGTTGCCCCGGATGTAGAGGTCCTGCAG
>VGYP01000277.1 GCA_016872955.1 Planctomycetota bacterium | reverse complement strand
CTCGGCGGCGAGCGGCTCCCCCATGGGGAATGGCTCCGGGAGCCGCCAATCCGTCGGCTTTTCCCGACCGGGCGGGTGGTGCCGCACGATCTCCTCGAGCCCGCGGCGGACCACCTCTGCGAAGCTCAGCTCGTTTTCGCGGGCCAGGCGTTTCGCCTCATGGTAGAGACGGTCGGGGATTTGAATCTGGGTTTTTATCATCATGGCATATTACCATCACCCGGCGAGTTGGGCAACGGAGGACTGACCTGGTCAGACCTGACCGCCTGCATCGAACGGGAGCGAGCCCGCCGGGCGTGAGGTGATCCGCTCACCCGAGCAGCGTGGCCGCACGCTTGAGGGTGCGGGCCACCCGCAGTCGCACCATGTCGAGGATCGGGGAATCCCCGTATCGCTCCCGAAATTCCGTGCTGGCCTCGGCCAGCCGCTGCTTTCCTGCCGCCAGCAATTCGGCGACGGTCTCACTGACCGCTCACGGCAGGGCTCCGGGGCGAGAGGCGACCTGGATGTCCAGCCCCAACACGCTGACGAGTCGCAGCACCCTCCCGAATTCAGCCGTTGATTTCCCGCCGCTCGACTTCGGAGACAAAGCGGCTCCCGACGCCCGCCACCTGGGCGACGGCAGTCTGCGTGAGGCCGAGAGACTTCCGCCGAAGCCGGATAGCGCGGCCGAGTTCGCCTGCGGAGCGGATCGTTTGTGAATGCACCGCACCACTCCCGCTCGGGAAAAAGCAGCACGCACTATCAAAAGATACCGTACGGGATGATTTCAGCAAAAAAGCGATTTTGGTCCCGTTCGGGATTTTTTCGCGAAACTGGCGGCCCCGAAGCCTCGCCGATCCCGGCGGTGATCGGCAGCCGGCGGGAGGCCGTCGTCAGCGGACGGCCCGGCGGCGGGCGAGGCCAGTCAGGCCGGCGAGGCCGGCGGCGGCCAGAAGCGCCAGGCCGGCCGGTTCGGGCACGACCTGGAAGGTGTAGGTCGTGGGGGGCGAGGTCACGACCGTGCCGTCGGCCCGCGTGCCCGTGGCCTGCAGCTGCACCTGGTAGGTGCCCTGGTGGGAGAAACCGATGTTGTAGTGGGCATGGCTGCCCACGAACGTGTTCATGGCGTTGGTCCAGGGCTCGGTGGCGGTCGACCAGAGCACCCGGAGCGCGCCGCCGGCGCCGCCGAAGTCCCACGCGGAGACGACGCTCGTCGGCAGGGGCTTTTGGGTCACGCCCGCGACCGCGAACAGGATCGCGGGGTTCGCTCCCTGCCAGTTGGTGGAACTGCCGAGCCCCTCGGCCGAGACGCCGAGGAAGGGGACTCCCGACGTGCTCGCCTGCGGCAGATACCAGATCCGCCCTCCCGCGGGCACGCCGAGAAAGTCCCACTGGCTTCCGGCCGGCCGCAGGAGCGAGTTTTGAGAGGGGGCGGTCTGGTTGTTCGGCACGACCGTGACGATCTCGGCCGGGGCGACGGTCGTGCCCCGAAGTGAGACCGGCACGGCGGAGCCGTCGAAGTCATAGACCATCGAGAACGACGGCGCGGCCTGATCGTAGACGAGCCGGATGTCGCCGTGGCCGGCCGTGTAGCTCACGGGCGTCGCCCGGGCGGCCGAGGCCATGGCCAAGCCGATCACGACCAGGAAGCCACTCGCAACAATCGTTGCAATGCGCTGCGGATAGCTCACCGGCATGCCCGCCCTGCTGGAGAAATCGTCACTAGAATGCCGCGAGGCGGCGGGCTGGAGCGGCCCACCGCCTCGCTTGGTTGTATCCACACGCAACGACCGTCGCCATTCGGCGGACCGTCGCCCGCCTCAGCCCCGCCGCCGACGGGTCCAGGCGAATGCGGCCAGACCGAGTCCGGCGGCTCCGGCCAGGCCCAGCGAGCCCGGCTCGGGCACGGCCGTGATCTGGGCGGTGTAGTCACCGAGAGCTGAGAAGCCGATGAACATGTGCGCATGGCCGCCTGCATTCACGGTGAAGCCGCCGTTGGCACCGGGCGTCGAACTCGACCAGTGGGGCGTGGGTACGCCAAAGGCGTCCTCAGTCCAGGCCGAGATCGCCCCGCCGGTCACGGCGCCGAGGGAAAACGTGATGTCAAACGGCTTGCCCTCCGCGGAAAATCCGAGGAATGGCAGGCCGGCGGTCTCGGAGGCGGGCAGGACATAGAATGTCGAGCCTGGGTTCACGCCGAGAAAGTTCCATTGCGACCCCGTGTACTTGGCATCGCCAGTAGCAGGACGGGTAACTGCGGTCGCGGTCGAAGTAATGAACGTCGTCAGGGCGTCCGCTTCCCACTCCCAGCCGTCCGCGCCTTTCGTACCGGGAAAAGCGGGGGAGCCACCGCCGGACGGCGGATCCTCGCCCTCTTCTTCATGGAAGTGGTAGTGGATCTCCCAGTCGCCCGGCGTCTCCTCGTGGATATCGATGTCGCCGTGGCCCGCGGACCAGTACGACGCGGTCGGGGCGGTCGTGCCGACCCGGAACTTGAAGTTGGCGGTGGCGGACACGGGATCCGCCAGGGCCGGGGCGGCGGCGCCGACCCAGGCCGCGAGGGCAGAGAGCGGAAGAAGATGCCGAAACCTCATAAGCTGCTCCTTTGCAATGAACCCCGCCGGGGAAAATGGCGGGCAGTGGTGGGACAAGCAAAAGCCGTTGTAGGAATCGGCCGAGGCTCTTCCTGCAACTGGATTGCATATGCTATCCGATCGCGAAGGGGCTGTCAAACGCCGGAAATTGCCGGTCCGGATGCCTGTTTCGGGGCCCGGCGACGCCGGGCCGCAAGGCCCGCAGCCCCCAGCCCGGCCAGCGTCAGGAGGTACGTGGAAGGCTCGGGCACGAGCTGGAAGGCGAGCGTGCCGGTGGCCTGACCGGGAAAGCCGCCGCCGGTGCCGATCAGCGGCAGTTCGTAGTAGCCGGGCTTTGTGAACCCGAACGCATAGTGCACGTGCGTCAGGGCGGGAACGGTGACGGCATCCACGCCAGCCTGAGCCGTGGACCAATAGACGGCGTCTGGCATGCCCAACCCGTCGATCTGAAAGAGCGACACCTCGCCGTTTGGGGGCCGGACGGTCACGTTTGAAAGCGTGTAGGTGCCGGTGCCGCCGCCGGCCTTCGCGGTGTCGAAGCCGAGGAACGGCACGCCGCCCTGGCTCTGCTGCGAGAAGATCCAGACCGGGTCACCGGCATCGGTGCCGAGAAAGTTCCACTCCGCGCCGGCGGGCCGCGGAATCTGGACGCTCTGGGGCACGACCGTGACGAACGACGCCAACGACCACTCGCCCACGACCCCGCCCGGCTGGCCGGCGATGAGCTCCTCGTTCGTCAGCCCGCTCGCCTCGGCGTCACCGCCGAACTGCAGGAAAAACCGCGGCCCGGTTCCGGCATCGTACGCCAGGCCGATGTCGGCATGGCCTGCCGTGTAGTCGTAGACGGTGGCCCGCACGGGGCGGGTGGCAAGACTCGTGGCTACCACGGCGAGGAGTGCCATCGCGGTGACTCCGAACAACCGAACACCATGGCAGAAGGCAGAGGCAAGAGTCATCGCGGGGTTCCTCAGGCAGATTGATGCGGGCAACGAAAGCGAACGAACGCGGGCAGGACGAGTGATGGACCGACCGGGCTGAGCCAAAGGACGATGCACCCCGAGGCGTGTGGAATCGGCCCCGTTGGAAGGCGACCGAAAGAGAGCCGGGAGCCAAAGGGCCCCGCGGCGGACCGGGAACGCGTCAGGACGGATCGACGAGGCCACTCGCGATTGCCACCGGCCCGGAACGGGACGACGGCCTGCGGGTGGTCCGGATCAGCACGCGGTCACGAGCGGTCCTTCGAGAATGGCTGCGATGCCCGGCGGCCAATCCGCCTCACATGCAAACCGATTGCATAAGGATAGCCCGGCCAATGGCACTTCCGCAACGGTTGCCGGGCTGATGAGCCACTCGTGAGCCTCGGGGAGAGCGGCCTGGGCGTCCGGAGCGGGTTTCTCGAAACACCCTGCACCCGCTCA
>VGYP01000276.1 GCA_016872955.1 Planctomycetota bacterium | reverse complement strand
GGTGCTCTGTCTCCAGCCAGATGGCGGCAGGTCGGCCGGCACGCGCCTGCTCCACCGCCGCGCGGATCTCCGCCCGCCGTTCCGGTGTGACACCGCCGGCCCGCGTGAGGACCACCGCGCCGGCGCGGGCCAGGCCCCGGCGCGACTCGCGGAGCAGGCCCCGTGGAAACAGGCGATCGCAGCCGAAGGGATCACTGGCGTCGATCGCCACGATGTCGAGGTCGCGGCGGAGCCGACGGTGCTGGAAGCCGTCGTCGAGGATGGCGACGTCCGCGCCCGCGGCCACCGCCCGCGCCACGCCCGCCATGCGGTCGCGTTCGGCCACGTGCGGCACGTCCGGCAGCAGCATGCCCAACTCCGCCGCCTCGTCGCTCGGCAGGCCGGGCCGCGCGGCATAGCCGCGGCTGACGACCGCCGGTCGGTGGCCCGCCGCGAGCAGCCGGCGTGCGACCCAGGCCACCAGCGGTGTCTTGCCGGTGCCGCCGAGCGTCAGGTTGCCCACCGAGATCACCGGTACCGCCGCCCCGTGGTCCGGCAGCACCGCCCGGTCATAGGCGAGATTGCGGATCGCGGTGACCATGCCGTAGGGCAGGGCGAGCAGGCCGAGCAGGCCCCGCAACGCGGTGGGCCCCGGCCCACCGAGGGTGCCGTCAGCCAGCCGCCTGAAGGTGTCCGCATCCGGCAGGATCGACATGAGCCAGCGTTTCTCGCCGTGCGTGACGGGCCGCGTGGCCACGCCCGCGGCCCGCCGTCGCCACGGGACCGGGGGGCCATCGGCCACCGTATACTAGAGGAACGGAAGTTTCCGCGACTCGGCCGCCGCATCCAGCCTGCGGCGAGTCCGCGACGATGAAGGTTCCGCAGGCAGGCTTCCCGGCCCGCCAGGTCGATTGTTCGCCCCGCCCGGAGGAGTGTCGGGCCATGGCTACCGTCACCGATCGCCCGACCGACCCGCTCGCGGTCCGTCCCTGGGACCGCACTGCCCTGGAAGGCTCCAAGTCGGACCGCTATCTCGCGCAGCGATTCGCGGCGGCGAGTGCCGACTTCAAGGGCATGGCCCTGCTGACGTTCCTGCTGGCCTGCGGCGTGGTGGCGATGGGCTGGCTCGTGCTGGGCGTGCTCGCGGAGCACTGGCTCGTGCCGGGCGGCCTGCCGGCATGGGTCCGTTGGGGCTGGCTGGTCGCGGGGGGCGTGGCGGCGGTCGGGGCCGCGGTCCGCTGGCTCGTGCCGCTCCTCGTGTACCGCGTCAACCTCGTCTATGCGGCGCGGTCGATCGAGCGGGATCATCCCGAACTGCACAACGACCTCGTCAACGCCGTGCTCGTCAGGGAACGCTCCGACGAGTCGGCCGAAGCGGTCGTCAAGTCGTTGCGGAGGCGAGCCGCCCGCCGTCTCTCGACGGTGCCGGGCGAGGGCGTGGTCGATCGCACGCCGGCGATGCGGCTGGCCTGGATGCTGGCGGCCATCGTCTGCCTGGCCTGCCTCTACCAGGCCTTCGCCCCCAAGAGCTTCATCAGGTCGGCGGTGCGGCTGGTCGCCCCCTGGAGCGGCTTCACGGCGCCGTCGCGGGTCGCGATCGAGACGCCCCGGCTGGCCTGGCAGCTGCCGGGCGAGGAGGTCGTGGCGGCCGGCGATGCCGCGCGGCGGATCGACGTGATCGGCAACACCGCGGAACTGATCCGTGGACGACAGCTCGTCGTGTCGGTGCAGATCGACGGCCTGGCAGCCGACGAGCGACCGACCCTCGTCGTGACGCCGGTGGAAGAGGCAGGCCGCTTTGCCGCCACCTCGTGGTCGCTGCCGCTCGCGCTGGGCAGCGGAGGCCGACGGTTCGTGGTGGTCCCGGGAGACGATCGCGTGCTCGACCAGGCGGTCGACCTGGTGGTGGCCGCCGGCGATGCCCGAAGTGAGCGGATCCGCGTGTCGTTGATCGATGCCCCGACGCTGTTCGTCCGTGAGGTCCGCTACGAGTATCCCGCCCCCCTGCGCCGCGAGTCCGAGACCGTGGTCGGTCAGGGTGACATCCGCGGCATCGAGGGGACGCGGGTCACGGTCGTGGTGGCGTCGAACCAACCACTCGACGCGGCGGCGATCGATCTGGGCTGTGACGGGCGGCGCGACGTCGCGCTCGCGCTCGACGGGCCCGACGACCTGGTCGGCACGGGCATCTTCACGCTGCGGCTCAAGGCGGACGGCGTCACGCCGGAGTTCGCCGCCTATCGCTTCGTCTACCGGCCGCGCGCGAGGTCGGCGGGCCGTGCCGAGCCGGACGTGGTGGGGAGCCTCGAGCATCGCATCGAGGTGGTTCCCGATCTGGCGCCGGAAATCGCGATCGAGGTGCCGACGGAGAAGGTGCTCAAGGTGCCCCCCGACGCCCCTGTCACCGTCCGCGTCAACGCCATCGACCCCGATTTCGGGCTGGCGAGCGTGCGGGTGCAGACGAGGATCGGGGACACGATCCGCCAGGGTCCTGAGTTGCTCGTGGGCGGACCGCGGAAGAGCCTGCAGGCGGCGGACACGATCGTGCCGGCGGCCGTGGGAGCGAAGCCGGGCAGCACCCTCGAATATCGCGCGGTAGCGATCGATACGCGGCTGGAGAAGCCGAACGAGGTGGCGACGCCATGGCAGGCGTTGGCGATCGACGCGTCGGCCGCACCGCAACAGCCGCCAGAGGGTCGGGGGGCAGACCGACGCGAGCCAGGTGCCGGTCAGGGTCAACCGCAGGCGGGTGGCGGGCCGCGGGCCGGGGACGATGGCTCGCGCGACCAACCCGATGAGGATGCTGCGACGAAGGGTCAGAGCGAGCCGCGTGATCAAGGGCGACGCCGCGACGAAACCGACCGCAGCGAGCGGCCGCAGGATGATTCGCAGGCCGGAAAGGATCGCGACCAGCAGGCCAAGGAGCGGGATGGCCAGCAGCCCGACGAGCAGTCGCAGCAGGGGGAACGGCCTCAGGAGGGCGCGCAGGGCCGGCAGGGGCAGCAGCAGGATCAGAGCAAGGCCGGCGAACAGCAGGGTGACCAGCGGAGCGAGCAGGGGCGGCAACCGGCCGATCAGCAGGGGCGGCAGGAGGGGGGGCAGGGCCGTGGGGACGGGCAGAGCGACAAGCCGGGCTCGCAGCAGGACGGACGCCAGGGCAACCAGCGAGGCCAGGGCGGCGATGGCGGGCGAGACCGAGGCCAGGCGGCAGGCGAACGTGGCGGCGACGAGAAGGAGAACGGCTCGTCCGGCAAGCGACAGTCCGGGGTCCAGAAGAATCCGGGACGGCAGGAGGCTGGCCAGAAGAACGAGGGCAACCAGCAGGGCCATGGGCAGCCCGACCCTGCGGTCGCCGCCGACGGCACGAACGACGGTGAGGCGATCGAGCGGATTCTCAAGGATCGTGAGCGTGAATCGCAGGGCCAAGGCGAGGCAAACAAACCGGTCGCAGGCGGCGCAACTCAGGACGCCAAGAATCGCGGCCCCAAGAACGAGGACGGCAAGAGTCAAGACGGCGATTCGCAGAACGCCAAAGACGGCAGAGAGCGTGGTGAGCGGGGGCAGCAGCGTGGACGATCCGGCGACACAAACGACACGTCTGCGGGCCAGAATTCACAAGCTGGTCAATCGGGTCGGCAGCAGGATCAGTCGGGTGGTGACAACTCCGAGCGACGCAGCGGTGAGCAGGGCGAAAAGCCTGTGGGAGAACAGCAGAATCAGGGCCGAAGCGGTGAGTCGAAGTCGGGTGAGCAGCAGTCGGGTGAGCAGCAGTCGGGTGAGTCGAAGTGCCGGAATGCGGATGGGAAGCCGTGTGGGAACGCTGGTTGCTCGTCTTGCAACGGCGGCAAGTCTGATTCGGGCAAGGAATCTTCGAGTGGCCAGGGGCAGGGCCAGCAAGGTCAAGGCGAAGGCCGCGATAGCCAAGCGCAGCAGGGGCAAGCGCAGCAGGGGCAAGCGCAGCAGGGGCAGGGCGAAGGCCGCAAGAGCCTAGCTCAGCAAGGGCAGGGCGAAGGTCGCAAGAGCCTAGCTCAGCAAGGGCAGGGCGAAGGTCGAGCTGGCGAA
>VGYP01000275.1 GCA_016872955.1 Planctomycetota bacterium | reverse complement strand
CGAGGACGTCAACATCGTCAACGCCGAGGTGCTGCTCCGCGACCGGGGCATCGAACTGGTCGAGCAGAGCCGGACCGACCCGGGCGCGTTCAGTTCAGTCGTCGCCGTCGACCTGGTCTCCGGCGATCGCGTCCACCGGGCGGCCGGCACGCTCTTCGGACGGTCGATGCCGCGGCTCGTGCAGCTCGAAGGCCACCGCCTCGAGGCCTACCTCGACGGCGTGCTGCTGGTCTTTACCCACCAGGACGTACCCGGCATCATCGGCCGCGTGGGCACCGCGTTCGGCGAACTCGGCGTCAACATCGCCCAGATGACCGTCGGCCGGACGATGCCGGCAGGCGATGCGATCGGCGTGCTCAACCTCGACCAGGAGCCTTCCGCGGACGCCCTCACCAGGGTGCTCGAGTGCCCCGGCATCCGCTCGGCCCGCGTCGTCAAACTGCCTCCGGCCGGCCGCCAGCCCCCCTGGCTCGCCGCGCCGAACCGGCCATCAGCCGCCGGCTGAGGACGGCGGCCGATCGAACGCCGTTCCCGGCAGATTCCCACGGTCGCAGGCGGCCGGGAATAATGGGGGAGGCCGACGCGGAACTGGAATCGGCGGGTTCGGATGCCCCGCCGGGCACACGCAGGGGGTCCCCGGTCTCTCCCATGCCCGCTCCTCCCCAGACCGCCGCGGCGTTCGACCGATGGGTGAACGACCATGTCGCCGTGCTCTACCGCGTGGCCTTCCGGCTGCTCGGCAATCAGCACGATGCGGAAGACGTGGTCCAGGATGCCTTCCGCTCGGCCTGGACCAGCCGTCATCTCTACGATCGCTCCCGCAGCGAGCGGGCCTGGCTGTTGGCGATCCTGCGGCGCCGCGTGGCCGATCACTGGCGGCGACGGGAGACGAAGGAGGTCGTGGCCGGCGGGAGCGTGGAGCCGCCCGCGGTGGCTTCGGCGGAGCCCTTCGCCGACGAACTCTCAGCGGCCATGCAGGCAGCGCTCGACAGCCTGCCGGCGGAACTCCGCGAGACGCTGCTGTTGGTCGTGGTGGGCGAGTTGACCCATCAGGAGGCCGCCGACCTGCAGGGCATCCCGCTCGGGACCGTCCTCTCCCGGGTCAGCCGTGCCCGCAGCCGGCTGCGGACAAACCTGCTCGAGACGGCCGGCGGCGGTCCCGCGCCGCCGAAGCGACGGTGAGCCATGGGTGACCGTGACGATCATGCCGATGACGTGTTGCGGCGGGTGCCGTTGCCGGACCTTCTCCGTGCGGGCGTCTCGTTCGAGTCGCTGTTCGACGACGCCGCAATCGACCGGATCCTCTGTCGGATCGATCTGCCCACGGGCCTCGCGGGGCGGGTGCGGGCGTCGTCCTGCGGCGAGGACGCCGGCCGCCGCACCGGCGTCCTCGACCTCGACCGCGTCGCTGCGTCCGCCGTCGCCCCCGGGCCGGTGTCGCCACGGCGACGTCCCCCCTGGCGCGGCCTCGTCCGCATGGCCCAGGAGACGGCCCAGGTGGTCGCGGTCTTGTCGATGGCCCTGCTCCTTGCCATGGCCGGGATCGAGTTTTCACGCCGCCTGGAGGGCGCGGGCTCCGTGCGTCACGCGGGCCGCGTCGCCCGCGTGACGGACCGCATCCGGCGGGAACGCGGGCCCGTGGCCGTCCGAACCGACACGCCGTGGGCCCAGGACGAGACTTCTCCGCAACGACCGCCGGACGACCGCGGCGCTGCGGTCGGGCCAGCCGGGAGGGACGCTTGGGCGGCCGTGCCTGCCGCCTCCAGCCCGACCGACGAACCCCTGCCGCGTGACGAGACGGCCCGGCCGGCCGACGATCACGTCGTGCGCGGAGCGCCGGTCTTCTTCACCGATCGCGGGCGGCCGCCCGTGATGCGGACCGTCGCCGTGCCCGGCAGCGAACGACGATTGGTGCCCCGATCGACGGCCTTCGACATCGCCTTCGAGATGGCTCACGGCGAAGCGCCGTTCATCGAACCTGCCGCCGATGCCGCCCTCGCCGTTGATCGCCCCCCGCTCACGCTCAGCACCGACGGCTTCGACGACCTGCTGCTGGCCGGGCCGCGACGCGGGAGCGGGACTCGGGGCCTGATTCGCGTCGAGGAAGTGCTGGCCGCCGTTCCGCCGCCGCCATCCCTCGTCGCCGGCGGCGGGGTGGTGCGACTGGGACTGCACGCGGTGCGGTCGGGCCGCTCCGTCGATGGGAAGCCGAGCGTGCTCCTGGAGGTGGCCGCCTTCGCCGCCGGCGACGCCACGGCCCGGGACGAACCGCTGCAGGCCACGTTGGTGATCGACCAGTCGTTCGCCGGCGACACGCAGGGATGGCCTCGCATCTGCCGCGGCATCGCGGCGCTCGCCGGTCGTCTCGGACCGGCCGACCGGATCACGGTCGTGCTCTGCGGGCCGCGGCCCCGCGTTGCCCTGCGCGACGCCGAAGCGCATGGCCTCGCGACGGCGGCCGCGGCCTGGGAAATGCTGCCCGCGACGGCGACCGCGGATCTCGATGCGGCGCTCGAGATCGTCCGCGACGAGGGTTCACTCGCGGCACGGACGGTCGTGGTCACCCACGCCGTGACTGTGGAGCACGGACGCACGGCCGTCCATGAGGCGGTTGCCCGGTGGCACGGCAGCCTGGCCGCCGCGGGGGGCGATTCGCTGGCCAGTTCGCCCGTCGGCGGGTTGCGCTTCGTCGTGATCGACCCGGCCGTGACGGGCCCCGTCGGGCGGGGGGCGCTGACCTTCGGCCGCACGCCGCCCGACGCCACGGCCATCCGTCGTGAGCTCCTCCGGCAAGTGACCGGCCGTGACACGCTCGTCGCCCGGCAGTGCCGACTAGACGTGCGGTTCGACCCGCGGCGCGTGGACCGTTACCGGATCGTCGGCCATCGGCAGTCGGCCGTGGAATCGCTGGCCGAGGCGCCGCCGGCGGCCATCGACCTGCATGCCGGCGAGACCGTGCGGGCGGTCTACGAACTCGTACCGAGGGCGGCAGAAGCCACCGGCCTCGCGAAGGCCACCTTCCGTGGGCGGACCCCCGGTGGCGGCGAGCTGACGCTCAAGGCGGAGGACGACGACCGCGGCGACCGGGCGGGCGGACTTCCCTCCCCGCATGGCTGCGAGCTCGTGCTGGCCGCCTGGCTCGGCGAACTCGCCGCCGGGTCGGCCCACCAGTCCCCGCCGCGGCAGGTCGCGACCGTGGTCGGCCGCATCGGCGACCAGTGGCGGCGGCGTGGCGACCTCAGCCCAATCGGCGAGGCCCTGTTAGGGACGCTCGACGGCCGCCCGCCGGGCCGGTGACGGCGCCGCCGCCCGACGGTCGCCGGCGTTTGACGCCCTTGGGGCCGGGTCACACAATAACGGGTTCAACGGGCAGGTCGGCGTACGTCGGTCGTCGGTGAGGTTGCATGCGAAGTTTCTTCTGCCCGTCGTGCCTCGCGATCCTGCTCGCGCTGGCGGCCGCGCCCTGTCTGTCCGCGGACGATACCGCCGCCGATGCCGCCACACGGGCCCTGCTCGACGTGCTCGAAGACCGGCAGATGCCGGACGTCGCCCTGACGGTTATCCGCCTGTTCGAGGCTGATCCCGATGCGTCGGACGAACTCAAGCGGGAGGCCGCCTTCCGGCGGGCCGCGGCCCTGATCGGCGTCAGCCGCACCGAGGCTGACGGCGGCAAACGGGCCAAATACCTCGACGACGCCCAGGCGTCGCTCGACGACTTCCTGAAGTCGGGCACGATTTCCGATCGTCAGGCGATCGCCGCCTACACGCAGAAGGGCAACCTGCTCGTCGAGCGGGGTCGCGTCAAGGCCGAGCAGTCCAACCGACCGGGTGCCGATGCCGAGAAACTGCGGGCTGAGGCGATGGGATTCTTCGAACAGGCGATCCAGAGCCTCAAGGGCAAAGCGAAGGCAGGAGAGACGATCACCGAGGTGACCAACGCGGAAGACGCGGTGATCAAGGTGCTCCGCGAGGTGGACGCCAAGGTCGACGCCCTCAAGGCGCTCGGCAAGGAGGAGGAGCCGGCCAAGGAGGAGAAGGACGACAACGACGGCAAAGACGGAAA
>VGYP01000274.1 GCA_016872955.1 Planctomycetota bacterium | reverse complement strand
AAGGGAAGGTTCAAGTGCCGCGTGCCGAAGAAGCCCAGCAACCGCAGGCCGCGGCGGGTCGCGTCGGCGGCCGCCGCGGCCAGCACCTCGTCCCCCCGCCGTCCGGCCGTCCGCTCGGCCACCACGTACCGCCCGCCCGCGGCGGCGTCCACGGCCCGCCGCGTCGATGCGGCCAGATACTTGTTGCCAGGCTCGTAGTTCTTGCCCTGCTGCTCGAAGTCGTCGGCGGCATCGACGCCGAAGCCGGTGCCGATCACCACGTCGAGGCCCGGCAGCGGCTCCGGGTGGCTGACCGAGGGCACGCCAAGCATGTCGCGGGCGATGTCCTGGTAGTCGTTCCGCGACACGTTGTTGGCGTAGGCGGCGCCCGGCGTCGCATGGGGCGCCGGCACACTCGTGACCACGCCCGTCGCGAAGCCCCGTTTCTGGAGCAGCCGCGCGACCGGCTCCAGCTGTTTGCCGTGAGCGTCGACACTGATCGCGTCGTTGAAGGTCTTGCGACCGGTGAACAGCGACGTGGCCGAGGCGGCCGAGTCGGTGACGGCGTGCCATCGCGACCGATCGTGGCCGATCAGGTAGGTGAGGTTGGGACGGGTGTCCCAGGCCGTGGCACCGCCCCGGGCCGGATCGTAGCCGCCGGGTTTCTCGCCGCCGGGATTCTTGACCGCCTGGGCGTCGACATCGACCGTCGTGCCCGAGTTGGCGGGGCTGGTCACGCACAGGCCGTAGGACGTCGGGCAGCCGGCGTAATCCTGGAACGCGAATCCCGTCCCCCTGCCCTCCGCGTAGTCGACACGTCCGCGCGTCGCGATCGCCGCGGTCCGCGTCATCACCCAGTCGAGGCCGTCGAAGACCACGATCACGATGTACTTCTTGCCGGCATCGGCCGCCGCCACCTGCAGCCGGTAGACGTCGGTCTGATCGAAATAGTTTGCCTGCGGGTTGAGCGTGTCCTCGGGCAGATACCCGTACAGCGACGTGAGCCGGGCCTCGTTGCGATAGACGCTCTTGTCGCCCGCGACGGCCTCCAGGCCGATGCCGAAGGTGTACACCGGGATCAGTCGATTGGAGTGGTTCGACCAGCTGACGTAGCGGGCTGGCTTGTCGCCCCAATGCCCCCATGAGGCCGACCCCGCCTCCTCCGCCCGGCACTGCAGCAGGCGGATCGGGTCGTCGACGGGCGTGGCCGGCAAGACGGGCACGACCGCGGGGACCGCCGGGACCGCAGCAGCGGTGGGCGGTGCCACAGCCGCCTCGGGATCCGCCGGATCGGCAGCCAGGGCCGGGACGACACCGAGGATTACGAAGGCGGGAATCGCGAGGCGGGCAGCATCCTGCATTGCCAACGAGTATACCCGACGGCGGCCGAGGAGTCGGCCTGGGGCGCCGTCAGACAAGCGGTGCTGCCCGCCCGCGCGGCAGTCGCTGCCGTGAAAGGCCGCCCCGCCCGCCGGCTCGGCGCGTCGCCGATCAAGACGAGCGGGTTTGCCTTGGGGCCGCGTCTCGAGCGTCCGTTGGCGCGGGATTTGCAGCTCCTACCATGAGCGGGCTGTCCTGCAGGTTTCCGCAGCCCCTTCACCGGCGCACCGACCGTGGTCGACGACGAACTCCTGCGCCGTGACGTGCGGCTGCTGGGCGACATGCTCAGCGGCGTGATTCGCGAACTGGAGGGCGCGGAGGCCCTGGGGCTCGTCGAGAAGATTCGCACGCTCGCGCGGGACCGGCGGGCCGGGGATCCTGCCGCGGGGGAAGCGCTCGACGTGCGGATCGCGTCGCTCGACGGTCGGCAGGCATCGATCGTGGCCCGCGCTTTCAGCGTGTTCTTCGACCTCGTCAACATCGCCGAAGACCGACAGCGGGTACGGGTGCTGCGTGAACGGGAGCGGCGGAGTGATCCGGCACCACTGGAGGAGTCGCTGGCGGGCGGGATCGCGAGCTTCCAGGCACAGGGGCTCTCCGCCGCGGCGGTGCAGGAGTCTCTCGGCCGTTTGGCCGTGGAGCTCGTGCTGACAGCCCACCCCAGCGAGGCCAAGCGGCGGAGCATCCGCTCGAAGCTCCGCCGGATGCGGAAAAGCCTCGAGGCCCTCGACGACCCTGCCCTCCTGCCACGTGAACGCCGCAGGCACGAGGCAGACATGCACGCGGAGCTCTCGATCCTCTGGCAGAGCGAGTTCCTGAGGCCTTCGCGGCCGACCGTGCTCGACGAAGTCGAGCGCGGCCTCTCGATCATGCCGCGGATTTGGGAAGCCGTGCCGCAGGTGTATGCGGCCCTGCGGCAAGCGCTGGCGGCCGCCTACCCCGAGCAGGTGTTTCAGATTCCCACGTTCCTGACCTTCGGCTCTTGGATGGGTGGTGATCGCGACGGCAACCCGTTCGTGACGACCGAGGTTACGGCGGCCACGCTGATGCGGCTCCGCCACGCGGCGATCGACCGGCACCTGGATTGGTGCGACCGGCTCGCGGAGATGCTCACGATTTCGCTCCGGGCGGCCGCGGGCGGGCGACCACTCGCGGAACGGCTGGACTCGTTGGCCGCCGCCCACGCGGCGATCGCCACCGCGCTCGAGCCGTGGCAGGACCACCTCATCTACCGGCGCTGGCTGGCGATGATCCGGGTGCGACTGGCGGCCGCCCGGACGGTGGGCCTCGATGGTGGTCCGCCGCCGCCCATGGCCTACTCCTCCGGGCCCGAGTTCGCCGCCGACGTGGCCTTGCTGGTGGAATGCCTGCGGCAGGATCACGGACTGGCGTTGGATTCTCTGCCGCAGGCCTGGCTCGACCTGGCCCGCACCTTCGGCCTGCACATGACCAGGCTCGACGTCCGCCAGGACGCCCGCGCCTACGCCGACATCTTCGGGGAACTGCTCCTCGCAGCCGGCCTGATCCCCGAAGCGGCCGCCTACGCCGCCCTCGACGACGCCGCCCGGACACGGCTGCTCGTGCGTTCGCTCGGCACGATCGGCGACCTGCCCCGCGCGGGCCTTTCGCCTCTCGCCGCCGACACGCTCGCGCTGTTCGAACTACTGCACACGGCGGCCGTGAGGTTCGGTGCCGACTGCCTGGGCGGCGCGATCGTGTCCCTGACCCGCAGTCCGGCCGACGTGCTGGGGGTGCTCTGGCTGTGGCGCTGGGCCCAGGGGCGGGCCCGCGCGGACGGTCATCCCGTGGCCGACCACGACGTCGCGGTCGTGCCCCTGTTCGAGAAGATCGACGACCTCGCGCGGGCCCATGACACGCTCGCCACGATGCTCGCCGAGCCGGCCTATCGGGCCCATCTCGCCGGCCGCGGAGACCGGCAGATGGTGATGGTCGGCTACTCCGACAGCACCAAGGACGGCGGCTACCTCGCAGCCTGCGTGGGCCTGCAGTCGGCGCAGGAGCGACTCCATCGCACCGCCGCCCGCCACGGCGTGCGGCTCACGTTCTTCCACGGCCGCGGGGGCTCGCTCGGCCGCGGGGGCGGTCCGGCGGCCCGCGGCATCCTGTCGCTGCCACCGGAGACACTCGACGGCAGCCTGCGGTTGACCGAGCAGGGAGAGGTGCTGGCCGAGCGGTACGACGACGTCGAGATCGCCCGTCGCCACCTCGACCAGGTCGCCTGGGCGACGCTCGTGGCCTCGACGGCGCCTCCGCCGGAGCCGCCCGCCGAGTGGACCACGCTGGCGACGCGGATGGCCGCCCGGTCGCTGGCCGCCTACCGCGACCTCGTCGATCAACCCGGCTTCATCGGCTACTTCTCGAAGACCACGCCGATCGACGACATCGAGAGCCTGCCGATCGGCTCGCGGCCAGCCCGGCGGCGGGGCGAGCGGACGCTCGACGACCTGAGGGCGATTCCCTGGGTGTTCGCCTGGACGCAGAGCCGTTGCATGATCCCCGCCTGGTACGGCCTGGGTGCGGCCCTGGCCGAGATCAAGTACGAGGATCGACGTGACTGGCAGTTGGTCGCCGACATGTACCGCCGCTGGCCGTTCTTCCGGGCCACCGTCGACAACGCCACCCTGGCACTGGCCAAGGCGGACATGGCCATCGCCTCGCACTACTCGGAACTCGACGACGACCACGATGCC
>VGYP01000273.1 GCA_016872955.1 Planctomycetota bacterium | reverse complement strand
CCGCACGATCCGGCTGAACCGCTGCTTCTGGCTCGTGCGCTGGTTGACGTAGGTCTCCCCCTTCTTGAGCGTGCCCTGGTAGAGCCGCATGAAGGTGAGCTGGCCATACGGATCGTCGACGATCTTGAAGGCCATGGCCACGAGCGGCTTCGCTGGGTTGGCCTCGAGGTCAAACTTCTCGTCGGAGTTCGACCAGTTCTTGGCGATCACCTTCCGCTCGAGCGGGTTCGGCAGATACCGTACGACGGCATCGAGCAGCGGCTGCACGCCCTTGTTCTTGTAGGCCGATCCGCAGAACACCGGTGTGATGCTCTGGGAGTGGACGGCCGCCTTCGTGACCGCGTGAATCTCGTCCTCGCTCGGCACCTCCTCCGAGAGAAGCTTCTCCATCAGCGAGTCGGAATACATCGCGAGGTCTTCGAGCAGCCTGTGCCGGGCCTCGGCGGCCTTTTCCTGATAGTCGGCCGGAATCGCCTCCTCGCGCACTTGCTCGCCGTTGTCGCCATCGAAATAGATCGCCTTCATACCGACGAGGTCGATCACGCCCTTGAGCTTGTCTTCCTTGCCGATCGGAATCTGGTAGGGAATGGCATGGCAGCCGAGCTTGTCCTTGAGTTGGCCCACCACCCGCTCGAAGTTGGCACCGGTGCGGTCCATCTTGTTGACGAACGCCAGTCTCGGCACCTTGTACCGCTTCATCTGGCGATCCACCGTCATCGACTGGCTCTGCACGCCGCCCACGCTGCAGAGCACGAGGATCGCGCCGTCGAGCACGCGGAGACTGCGCTCCACCTCGACTGTGAAATCGACGTGGCCCGGGGTGTCGATCAGGTTGATGTCGCAGTCGCCCCACTTCACGCTCGTCGCGGCCGACGTGATCGTGATACCCCGCTCACGCTCAAGATCCATGTAGTCCATGGTCGCGCCGTCACCGTCACCCTTGACTTCCTGGATGCGGTGGATGCGGCCGGCGTAGTAGAGAATCCGCTCGGAAAGCGTGGTCTTGCCGGAGTCGATGTGGGCGGAAATGCCCATGTTATGAAGCTTGGTGAGGTCCATGAAAACACGCTGATCAGGAAGGAAAACGAACCGGAAACCCCAGCGGGGCGCCGCCAGGCGGGGGGACGACAGTCCGGCGGAAGCTTGGAATATACTCCCCGCTGAAGGAACGGGACAGGCGGCCTGTTTCGCCGGGGGGGCAATCGGCCGCGGGAGCCGTGCCACTCGGCAGGCCCGAGGATCGCCCGATGGCCAGCATCACGGAACCTTCCGATCATGGACCAGCGGAGCCATGGCTCACCTGCTTGGCGCCGCTGATCGTGTTCCAGGTGGCCGGCAGCCTGGAACCGACCGCCACCGCAGGCGGCCTGCCGGGCTCGCTCGGCATCCCCTCCGCCGCGTATCCGATCGTCTATTCGCTTCGGCTCGTGGCGACCCTCGTGCTGATCGTGCGAATCTGGCCCAACGTACGGACGTGGATCGGCCGGCCGACCTGGTGGCCGCCTCTGCTTGGTCTCCTGCTGGTCGTGCCTTGGGTGGTGCTCGCCAGGCTCCAACTCGACGCCGGCTGGACCTTCGGGGCCGCCCGCGCCGGCTACGACCCTTTCCTTCCCGAGCACCTCGGCCCCGGCACTTCCCGCGCCTGGGCGTTCCTGGGCGTCCGGGCCCTGGGGATGGTAGTCGTCGTGCCGATCATCGAGGAACTCTTCGTCCGCGGCTTTCTGATGCGGTACGCGATCCGGGAACAGTTCTGGCAGGTCCCCTTCGGTACGCTCAGCGTTACGGCGGCCGCAGCCTGCTGCCTCTACGCCGTGACCACCCATCCGGGCGAAGCCGTGGCTGCGATCGCCTGGTTCGCGGTGGTCAGCGGCGTGGCTGCCGCCACCCGCAAGCCCGTCGACTGCATCCTCTGCCACGCCGCCACCAACCTCGCCCTCGGCGGCTACGTGCTCGCCACCGGCGAGTGGTGGCTCGTCTGACCGCCATCGGGCCGCATCATGCCTGCCGCCCGTCGCGGTCGCCTCGCTCCCACGCCCACGGGGTATCTCCACGTCGGGCATGCCCGCACCTTCGCCCTGGCCGCCGCGCGGGCCGGCGCAGCGGGGCTCGTGCTCAGAGTCGAGGATCTCGACGGCCCGCGGTGCCGTCCGGAATACGCCGCCGCCGCCCTCGACGATCTCCACTGGCTCGGGCTCGCCTGGACGGAAGGCCCCGACCTCGGTGGACCGCATGCACCGTACGTGCAGAGCCGACGCGGCGAGTGGTACCTGGAGGTGTGGCGTCGGCTGGAGGCCGCCGGTGCGATCTATCCGAGCCCCCACTCGAGGCGCGACGTCGAGGAGGCCGCCCTGGCCCCGCATGCCATCGAGCCCCCGTCGGACCCGCGACCGCCCGCGGACGCCCACGGCAGCGAGGCGGTGTTTCCAGCGGGCCTCCGGCCCGCGCATCGCGTGAGGGCGAGCGAGCCCGGCGGCGTACCCTGGCGATTTCGTGTCCCCGACGGCCGGACAATCGAGTTTGAAGACGCACTGCAGGGCACCGTCCGCCGCGTCGCCGGCGACGACTTTGGCGACTTCGTCGTCTGGCGACGGGACGACCTGGCTGCCTACGAACTCGCGGTCGTGGCCGACGACCACGCAATGGAGATCGCGGAGGTCGTACGCGGCGCCGACCTCTTGACGAGCACCGCCCGGCAAATCCTCCTCTCCGAGGCCCTTTGCTGGACGCCCCCTGCCTTCGCCCATGCGCCGCTCGTGTGTGACGCGGCTGGCCGCCGCCTCGCCAAGCGATCCAGAGGCCTCACGATTCGCGACCTGCGGGCCGCCGGCTGGACGCCGACCGAGGTCCTCTCCAAGCCGCTGCCGGCAGCGGCCAGCGGTTAGCCAGGTCGGCCCGGTCGACCCGGTTCTCGAAACTCGCCAGCCTGCCGTAGTTGCCCGACGCGAACATCGGATTTGCCGTCACGACCCGAGCAAGAACGGGCCGATCCCCCTCGCGATTGCCCGCGACTCGCGGAGGCGGACAGTGCGGCCGGCGACCCCAACGCGCTGCGGGCCGGGCGATTTCCGTGGCCCGTGCCCACCGCCGAACGCTGTCGGCTCGGCCTCAAGGGGCTCCTTGCGAAACTCTACGAGGTCGCTGTCACGCCCCTGCGACCGCGGCTGTCGGGCAACAACATCGGCGTCTGGCGGAGCGGCGTCGAACAGGTCAACGGCTTCGCCGAGCAGTTCATCGGCTGGGGCCTGGAAGACCGCGACCTGCAGGTGCGGCTGGAACGGCTCGGCGTCCGGGCCCGGTCGATCCCGCTGCAGACCACTCCGGTCCATCTCTGGCACCCGCCGGCACCAAGCTTCACCCGCAACAACGAGGGCACTGCCAACCTGGACTACTTCCGTGATGTCGCCGCTCGGCCCACCGTCTGCGTCGACGGCCTCTTCAAGCCGGTGGAGTCGCCCTCGATCGTGAGGCTCCGCGGCGCCCCGCGGGCACCTTCCGCCGGGCGGCGTAGCCCATGAGGGTGCTTCACCGCGTCAGCTTCCCCGACCGCCCGATCGACGTCGACGCTCCCCACGTGACCCGTCGGGGCCGGAGCGTCCGCGTCTCCGCGACGGTCGACGCTGGCTGTCGCCGACCGCCTCGGCATGCCGATCGAGCATGTCTCGACCGAGGACACCGACGCCGGCTTCGTCGAGCGCCAGCGGCGGCCCGTGCGGTTGAGCCACTTGTCGAGCGGCCCGCGGGCGGCGACGACTTCGCCGAGGGCCTCGCCGGGGCGTGACACGGGCCCGCTACCTCCGGTCCGGGGGGGATGCCCGCGGCAGCCTTCCTACGGTCTTTGCGGCCGCGCGGCGTCGATCCCAACCGTCAGACGCCGGCGCCGTTGGCCGGGGAGGGGTCAGCAGCCTTGGCCAGCTTGCTCGTGACGGCGAAGGAGAGTTGTTCCAGTTCGATCGCCAGGTCGACCCCCACGTTCTGGACGTGCGGGGGCAGGATGAGCGTAACGGGCGCGAAGTTGACGATCCCCTCGACGCCGGCCACCACCAGCCGGTCGGCCGCCTCCTGGGCCCGTTCCGCCGG
>VGYP01000272.1 GCA_016872955.1 Planctomycetota bacterium | reverse complement strand
CGGCTTCGCCGTCAGCGACACGCGCGCGAACTCCCACGTCACCTCCGGGCGCAGCTCGATGGCGGACGTGGAGTCGGGAAGCCCGGCCACGCGCGCAAGGGCGGATCCGTCGCGCGGCCGAACCTGCTCCCAGGAAGCGACGATCTCGGCGCGGCTGGACCAGGTGCCCGGCCCGGCGGGAGCCGCGCGAACGGAGCCGAGTCCGACCGCGGCCGCGAGGGCAACGACCGGGAGCGCGAGGGCCGCGCGGATCGCGCGCGGCAGCCGGGACCCGACGCCGTGCGCGCGTCGGCGGCATCGCCCGCCCACGTTCTCTCCCTCGGGCGAGGAATGGTGGCGCAGGCGGATCATTGCACGAGTTCGAAGCGCGACGGATCGGGGGCGGCCACGCGCACGTCGCGGTAGGTCATCACCGTCTGGTTCGCTGGATTGATGGCGTCCGAAATGATCGTTCGGCTGACGAAACGGCTGCGTACGCCGGAGAACTCGATCTCGTTCTCGTACTCGAAACGGGCCCGCTTCAGGAGTTTGCCGGAGACCGTGTAGAATTCGGCCTGCACGCCGAGCCCGCGCTGAAGCGAAACCCAGTAACGGATGCGGTCGTACGTCACGTTCTTGGCCTTGGCGGACAGCTCCAGCACCTGGCACAGTTCGCCGTCGATGGACTCCTGGGGTCCGAGCGTGGCCCGGTAGTCGGCGCGGTAGTTGGTCGTGGCGATATCCCCGTTGGCGGCCTCGCCGACCAAACGCTGGCGCGGGCTCAGCGGCACCGGCTTGCGCAGCCCCGGCCGTGAGAACCACATGTTCCGACCGAGGATGATGACGAACTGGCCCTTGCTCTTCTCGGGGGCGGTGTAGTCGACCCGGGAGTCGTTGTCGCGGGCGATGGCGCTCATGACCTGCCGCGACTGGCCGTCCTCGTCGGTGGACACGATTTCAATCGTCCAGGCGAGTCTGGGCAGACCGCCCCCGCGGGCGCGGTCGCTGGACTCCAGCAAGGCATCGACGGACGGAGCGGCGGGATCGGCGGCGGGGCGGGCCGCCGGAACCAGCAGTCCGACAAACGCCGCGAACAGGCCAATGAAGCGGGTGAAGGAAGGCGCGTTAGACATGACCGAGGGCATCGACGATTTCGAGTTGGGCGGCGCGGCGGGCGGGGATGCACGCCGCGAGCATGGAGACGAACGAAAGCAGTCCCATGAGCACGAGCATCTGCACCGGGAGGATGGCCACGGTGAGCGGCACCGGGCTGGACGAGGACGGTGGCGTGTAGGCCAATCCGCTGCCGTTGATGATGGACCCGATCGCGAACGTGAAGGCCACGCCGGCGGCGCAGCCAAGCAGTCCGAGCACCCCGCCTTCGAGGGCGAAGAGGCGCAGGATGCCGGTGCGGCGCATGCCGATGGCGCGCAGCGTGCCGATCTCCCGCACCCGCTCCATGACGCTCATCGTCAGCGTATTCACGATTCCCATCAGGACGACGATGAACACGATCGTGAAGAGGAACAGGAAGATCAGGTCGAAGAGATTCTTCACCTGGCGATAGAATACGGAGAGCTCCTCCCACGTCCGCATCTCCGCCTCAATGCCGGCCTCCTTGAGGAGCGGGGCCAACCGCGCCCGGAACGCATCGGCCGACGCCTCCGGGTGCAGCAACACGACGAGGCGGCTGGCACCCTCCGTGTCGAGCAACCGCTGCACGTAATCGAGTGGCAGGCGCAGCAGCTTGTCATTGGTCGCACTGTTTCCGGTGTCCCACGTGCCGAGCACGTCGAGGTCCAGCGCGTTGGTCTGGCCCTCCAGAGTGGTCGAGAGCAGCGTGGCGGACCCTCCGGCTTCGACGCCGAGCAAGGCGGCGAGGCCGGTGCTGACGAGCCCGCTGCTCGACCGACGGGGGTCGAGCGAATCCTGCTGCCAGATTCGGTCCTCGCCGGGGAGGGCGCGGAGTCGGGCGGAGGACTCGGGCTCCTCGCCGTCCGCGATGAAGATCGTGGAAATCTTGCCGTTGGACACGAGACCGGAGACCCCGAGCAACGGGGTGGTGAGCTGCACCTCGGGCTGAGCCTCGATGAGGCGGCGCAGGCGCTGCAACTCGTCACGCGAGATGATGTACTTCGCGGGATTGACGCCACCGCGCTCGAAGAAGCCCGGCTTCGCAAGGGTCACGTGCCCGAGGCCCTCGTAGTGGATCGCGGTGCGCCGGAGGCCGGTGTAGGTGTCCTGAATGTAGCCCGAGAACAGGTTGATCGCGGTGAAACCGACCGCGATCGAAAGGAGCGTGGCGAGGCTGCGGCGGCGGTTCTTCCACACGCTGCGCAGGGCGATGGTGAGCGAGATCATGCGGCGGCCTCCTTCGCGTCGACGATGCGGCCATCGGAGATGCGGATCAGGCGATCCACCGCATCAAGCAGGCGCGGATCATGGGTGGAAAAGACGAAGGTCACGGACTGGGACCGGTTGAGCGAACGCATCAACTCGATGATCTGGTGGCCGGTCGCAGCATCGAGATTGGCCGTCGGTTCGTCAGCGATCACGACGAGCGGATCGGTGACGAGCGCCCGGGCGATGGCGACGCGCTGACGCTGGCCGCCGGAAAGCTGATCGGGTCGCTGGTGGGCCTGTCCCTCCAGACCGACCTGACCCAGCCGGAGCAGGGCGGCATGGCGGGCCGTCGCTGAGGACGTGCCGGCAAGGGTGAGCGGGAGCATCACGTTCTCGAGGGCCGTGAGCACCGAGATGAGATTGAAGCTCTGAAAGACGATTCCGATCTGGCGATTGCGCAGGCCGGCGCGTTCGCCGTCGTCAAGCCCCGCGGTGTCGCGGCCGTCGAGAATCACCCGGCCGCTGGTCGGGACGTCGACGAGGCCGACCAGGTTGAGCAGGGAACTCTTGCCGGAGCCCGACGGCCCCCAGAGCGCGGCGAACTCGCCGCGTTCGAAGGAAAGATCGATTCCGCGGAGCGCATGGACGGTGGTCCGTCCGAGGCGGTACTCCTTGGTCACGCGAAGCAGTTGAATCAGGGACATGGAGGGATGCGTTGAGTGAAGGTTGTAGCAGGCGGACGGCACCTTGCCCCGTCCGAAGTGCAGGCGGAAGTCTGGTGGGACGAGCGGGCGGATTCCGGGGTCGGACGGCCGCCGCGCGGGATGAAACGCCGGCTGAAAGGGGGTCGCCGTTCACCCGCCCGGACCGCACTTCGGCCGCGGAAATCGACGGTTCATCCCTCCCGGCTGGCCCCGCCGCACACTCTGTCGCAACAGGGAACGCATCCCAAATCCCATGCGCACCCTCCTCTTCTCGACCGCCCTCGTACTCGCCTCCTTCAGTCACGCCCACGCCGCCACCCTCGAAATCGTGGTCAGCGGCCTGAAACGCCCGGAGGGCCGGGTCCGCATCGCCGTCTGGGCATCCCCCGCGACCTTCCTGAAGGATCCCCTCCGCGCGACGGAGGTGGCGGTGCCGGAGGGGGCGGATTCCCTGAGGGTGCGGTTCGAAGACCTCCCGCCAGGCAAGGTCGCGGCGAGCGTCATTCACGACCTGAACGGCAACCAGCGACTCGACACCGGGTTTGGCGGCATCCCGAAGGAACCCTATGGGTTTTCCCGCGCCGCCCGCGGACGCTTCGGTCCACCCTCCTTCGACGACGCCGCCTTCGAGGTGGCTGAACCGTTCACCGGTACGGAAATCAAGCTGAAGTAGACATCACCCGCGTCGATGGCCACCCTCGCTGCCGGGCTTCCCCGCCCCCGTTCCCACACCCCCATGCCGCTGCCCGCACGACTCTCCCCGGAAGGCCTGAGCTGGTGGCAGATCATCCTTTATGCGTTGGTGGGCAATTCGCTGATCGGCCTCGTGCTCTGGCTGGCTGAGGTGCATGACTCGATCTACGAACTGTGGATCACATCGCAGGCGATTGGCTTCTCGATCATGTCCGTGCACGTGGTAATCGCGGGAATCCTCGGCACCCAGCGATGGACGATCACGGCGATGGTGGCGGGGGTGGTCGGCGGCGTGCCCCTCGGGGTGGGTATCTCCTCGGTGATCTGCGGCCCCGAGATCGGCGCCGAGTTTCTCGGCTGCGGCCCCGCTGCGCTGCGCTAC
>VGYP01000271.1 GCA_016872955.1 Planctomycetota bacterium | reverse complement strand
CCACCGTCGGCCGGCGCCTCGTAGAGCGGCGGCCGGCCGGCCGAAGGCGCCACGCTGGCGAAGTCGAGCACGGGATCGTGGAGGTGCCAGAAGCGTCCCGTCCAGCGGTCTCCGCGAACGCTGGCCGCCGCCTCCGCCTGGGCGTCGCGGCTCCGCACCGTCACGTCGCCCGCCATCCGCACGAGCATGCTGCGGACCTGTGTGCCGGCGGCCGGCCGCCGCTCGTCGGGCCGCTCCACCCAGGCCACCGCCTCGTGGGCCCTGGCCTCGGTGCCGCCCTGCACGATGCGGATGCCGCCCGTCAGATGCCAGACGTCGTAGGCACCCTCCGTCCAACGGGCGGCCTGTGTCGCCTCGACGACGAGCCGCTCGCCGGGCTCGACCGCGGGCACTTCGATCTTGCCGGCCTCGGCGATGGCCGCCGCCAGCCCGCGGGCCGGCAACGAGGCCAGCACTCCGGCGCTCGCCTCGGGCGGCAGCACCTCGACGGCATCGGCGGCCCGCACCGCGGCCGCCCAGCCGGCGACGGCCAGCGCGTAGGCCACGAGGGCCGCACGGCCGCACGCGGGCGGTGACGACACGACGATGGGATGGGGTATGCGCACGCGGATCGTCGCGGTTCCCGGAACCTGGCAGAACGGACTCGGCAAAAAGCGCGGGACTATAAAGGCGGCCGAGAAAGAGGGTCAAGGCATCGCCGCCTCGGTAACGCGACGGTAACCCTTCGCCACGCCAGGACTTGCGAATGGGCATGCCGGTGCCAAACCGCCGTCACGGACCCACGTGGTGCCGCGCGAGGTGGGCGCAGGCCAGGACGATGGGGCAAACCCCCGACTGGAAAGCGGGGCAGACTGGCCCGACGTGACGGCGATCCCGGTAAACTCCGCTCCGAGACGATCCAGGGTGACGCACCTTGCCGCGTCCCTCCGCCCCAGCGAGCCACCACCCTTGCCCAAGGCCAGCCAGTCGCCGCCCCTTTCGCCGGCGGCCGAGGTCGGTGGCCGCATCACGGCGCGGATGGTCGAGTTTCGCGGGCCGCTGTTCCTCGCCGCGCTCCTGCTCGTGGCCGGCTCGGTGGCGTTGGCCAGGCAGCTGACGTTCTCCCGCTCTATCGACGCGATGTTCGATCGCAGCGACCCTGCGCTCGTGCCGTACGCCCGCATGACCCGCACCTTCGGCGGTGGCGAGACCGTGCTCTGCGCGTATGTCGACGAGACGCTCTTCACCGCCGCCGGCATCGAGCGACTGACGGCCGTCACGGCACGACTCGCGGGCGAACCGGGCATCGCCACGGCGATGAGCCTCGCCACCACCCCGCTCGGCCGCCGCATCATCGCCGTCGACGAGAGCCCAGCCGCTCGGCGGATCGTGTCGCTGCTGGAGGGCTACGTCGTCGGGGCGGATCACCGCACCGCCGCGGTCGCCTGCACCCTCGTGCCTCCACCGGCCGAGGCGACGACGGCACGGGCGCAGGCCGTCTCCCGGGCCGGGACAATCGACCGGCTGCGGGCCGTGATGCGCGAACTGCCGGGCGGCACCGTCGCCGGCGAGCCGGCGATGCTTCGCGACGGCTTCGCGATGCTGGAGTGGGATGGCACCGTGCTCGCCTGGGCGAGCGTCATGCTCACCGGCAGCGTGCTGCTGTTCTTCTTCCGCAGCCTGCGCTGGGTGCTGGTGCCGATGGGCGTGGTCTGGGCGGCGGTGTGGATGACCAGGGGTGTGTTGGCCCTGGCCGGGATGCGACTGACCATGGTCTCCACGATGCTCTCGGCGATGATCACGGTCGTCGCGATCGCCACGGTGACGCACGTGATCGTGGAGTACCGCCGCCAGCGCGACCTCGGGTTGGCTCCGACGGCGGCGCTGCGGGAGACGCTCGCGTTGCTCTTCTGGCCCACCTGCGGGGCCATCGCTACCGACGTGGTCGGGTTCGGCTCGCTGCTGGCCAGTCAGGTGGGGCCGGTGCACGACTTCGGCGCGATGACCACGGTCGGCGCCGCCATCGTGCTCGTGGCACTGGCGCTGGTGCTGCCGTTCCTGGCCCTGGCCGGGCGGTTCGACGCCGATCCCCGCCGGGTCTGGGGCGAGACGGCCCTGGAGGTCGGTCTCGACCGGCTCGTGCGCCGGATCGTGCGGCACCCCGGCCCGATCCTGGCGGGCGTGGCCCTCGTCGTGGCCGGGGCGATGGCCGGCCTCGCCCGGCTGGAGGTGGAGACCGACTTCACCCGCAACTTCCGTCCCGAGAGCCCGACGGTCGCGTCCTACGAGATGGTCGAGACGCGGCTCGGCGGGGCCGGCGTCTGGGACGTGCTGGTGCCACTGGGTGGAACCGTGGACGCCGCCATGCTCGGGCGGGTGTGTCGACTCGAGGGACGGCTCCGCACGGAGATCACGACCACCGGAGACGACGGCCGGACACTGCCCGCGCTCACCAAGGTGCTGAGCGTGGCCGACGTGATCGCGGCGGTCTCCCCGGTGCCGCTGGAGCGACTGGAGCGCTCGGCGATCGGCAACTGGGCCGTGGCACAGGCGATCGAGGTGATGCAGCGGCAGCTTCCGGAACTGGCCGGCGCGCTGTTGGGCCGCGATCCCCGCGACGACTCGCCCTGGCTGCGGGTGATGCTGCGGGCCCGGGAGCGGCAGCCGGCGGCGGCCAAGCGGGCGATCATCGCCGGCGTCCGTCGGATCACGACCGAGGTGTTCCCCGCCACGCCAGGCGAGGGCGGCGCCGAGGTCACCGGTTTCTTCGTGCTGCTGGCCCAACTCGTCGACCGGATGCTCGCCGACCAGTGGCTCACCTTTGCGATCGCCGCCGCCGGGATCTTCGTGCTGCTCGCCGTCGCGTTCCGCAGCACGCTGCTGGCCGCCATCGCGCTGGTGCCCAATGGCCTGCCGATCTTCGTGGTGCTGGGCCTGCTCGGCTGGTTGGGTGTGCGGATCAACATGGGCACCGCCATGATCGCCGCCGTCTCCCTGGGACTGTCGGTCGACAGCTCCATCCACTACATCAACCGCTTCCGGCGGCACCTCGACGACGGGGGCATGGCGGCCGCGCTAGAAACCGCCCACCGCACCGCGGGCCGGGCCATGATCTTCTCGACGCTCGCCCTGGCGATCGGCTTTCTCGCCCTCACGACCAGCGGCTTCATGCCGACGGTGTCGTTCGGCTGGCTCTCCTGCCTGACGCTGCTGGGCGGCCTGGCCGGCAACCTGGTGGTGCTGCCGGTGCTTCTGGCGCTGCTGGCCCGGCAACGCAGCGCTGACGTCGCCTGAGCAGACCGTGAAATTCAACGGCGGCTTTTCCGGGGCCGCGGCAGGGGTACAACTCTCTGCGATCCCCCGGAGACAACGACATGACCCGCGAGTTCCTGCCGGCCGGCACGGCCGGCATCATCGAGGCCACGCCGGCCGCCCTGCCCGCCACGCTCGACGCGGAGGCGGTTGTCGTCTTCCTGACCGAGGGAGGCGTCGGCGCCGGCGCGGCGGCGGCCGTCGACACCGCCACCGGCGGCATGCTCGCCCGACTTGCCTCGGCGGGGGAACTCTCGGGCCGGCGGTATGACTGCGTGGCGTTGTTGGCGCCGGCCGGCATGCGGGCCGGACAGGTGGTCGTGGTCGGCCTCGGTCGTCGCGAGGAGGTCGATGCCGGCGTTGTCCACCGAGCGGCGGCGACAGCGGCACGTCACCTCGCCGGACGGCCGCGGAGCCGCGTCGCCTTCCTCCCCGACCCGGGCTGGACCACGTCCCAACTGGAGCAGGCCGTGGTGGGTGGAGCCGTCGGCATGGTCGGACAGGACCTCTACCGCACGGAGCCCAGGCGGACCCGCTTCGGCGTCACGTGCTGGGTGGGCGCCGACGCGGCGGCCGTCTTGAGGGGCGCGACGATCGCCGAGGGCGTCAACCTCGCCCGCCGGCTGGTCAACATGTCGCCCGACCACCTCTACCCCGAGTCGTTCGCCGAGGAGGCTGCTGCCATCGCCGGACGCACCGGCCTCGAGATCGAGATCTGGGACGAGGATCGTCTCCGCCGCGAGCGGTGCGCGGCGCTCCTGGCGGTCGCCAAGGGCAGTGCACGGCCGCCGCGGTTGGTGCTGCTGCGGTATCGCGGCCGGCCTCGAACCG
>VGYP01000270.1 GCA_016872955.1 Planctomycetota bacterium | reverse complement strand
TGCTCCCGGAGGATGTCGACATCGGGCCGAGGCGGAGACCAGTGACTCCGCCAGAGGATGCTGTCGGCGTGAGGATTGCGGGGCGCGAGGTAGGGCGGATCACCCGCCGTGGCGGTCGTGACGAGCGGCGGGTAGTCACGGTCGAGGGCGGCGCGGTCGTAATACCAATGGACGGGCATCGCCACCGCATCGGCCACGAGCGACCCGAGGAACGCCGCGACGGCCGGATCGAGGTCGCGGTGAACGGCCGGCGGGGAGTCGTGCTGCGGATCCGGTTTCGTCGTCATGGCAGCCTCAGGGGACCAGCGTCGTGGCCAGGAACGCCCGCACCCGGGGGTCGGCAGGCCGTCCGAAGAAGGCCTCGGTCGAGCCGCCGCAGGTCACCCGTCCGTCGGCCACGAAGGCGATCTCGTCGGCGACACGGCGGGCGAAGGCCATTTCATGGGTGACCAGCACGAACTGCCGGCCCTCCGCCCTCAGTTCGGCGATCATCTCGAGCACCTCGGCCCGCATCTCCGGGTCGAGCGCCGAGGTGGGCTCGTCGAGGAATAGCCGGCGCGGTTGCACGACGAGCGCCCGCAGGATCGCAATGCGCTGCTTCTGGCCGCCGGAGAGTTCCGCCGGCCGCTTGTGGGCGTGCTCGGCCAGGCGGAAGCGTTCCAGTGGCGCCTGCACCCGCGCCCGGGCCCCCGCCTCCGTGAGGCCATGCACGTGCACGAGCGGGAGCAGGAGGTTTTCCATCGCCGTGAGGTGCGGGAAAAGGTTGTAGGCTTGGAAAACCGTGCCCACGGTGCGGCGATAACACCGCAGGCCCTCCTCGTCGCGGGGCAGCGGCTCGCCGTCGAAGGCCACGTCGCCCGCGGCGGGCATGTCGAGGCCGGCGAGGATCCGCAGCAGCGTTGACTTGCCGCCTCCCGAGGGCCCCACCAACACCAGGGTGCCGATCTCCCCGGTGGCCAGCGACAGGCGGTCGAGCACGGTCACGCTGCCGGCGGTCCGGCCGCCGCCGGCCGGAGCCGGGAATCGCTGCACGAGATCGGTGACGACGAGGTTCATCGCGGGCCGCGGGTCAGGCGATCTCGTAGCGGAAACGATGCTCCAGCCAGCGGGCCAGAGCCGACAGAGGCAGCGTCAGCATCAGGTAACCGGCCGCCAAGGGCAGGTAACTCTCGAGCGTCGAGTAGGTGAACGCGTTGACCTCCTGCGCATTGAGGGTCAGTTCGGAGATCGCGATCACCGACAGCAGCGACGAATCCTTGACGAGTGACACGAGTTGGCCGGCGACGGCCGGCAGCACCAGCCGCACCGCCTGCGGCAGGACGACCAGCCGCAACGACTGCCAGGGTGTCAGGCCGATGGCCCGTCCGCTGTCGATCTGGGCCCTCGGAATTGCGTCGAGGCCGCCCCGAAAGATCTCGGCCATGTAGGCGCCGCTGAACAACGACAACAGCAGTACCCCGGCGACGTAGCGGTTTTCGAGGCCGACCGCGGTGGCCACCACGTAGAAGCCAATCAGCAGTTGCACGAGCAGCGGCGTGCCCCGGATCAGTTCGACATAGACCCGGGCGGCCGCTTCGACGAGGCTGTTTCCAGACCGAAGCATCAGCGCGGCAACGCTGCCGACGAGGCCGCTGACCACGAGGGCCGACAGACTGACGGCCACAGTCACGAGCCAGCCCTGCAGGAATTTCCGTCGATAACCCCAGACGGCCGGCCAGTTCCAGTCGTAGTCGACGCGTGAGAACGCCACGGCGACGGCGGCCGCGAACACCATGGCAACGAGGAGGTGGGCGATCCAGCGGGGCATCCCGGAAGACTACCACGACGCCGGGGCGTTCCCGCTGATCTGCGACGGCATCGCGGGCCTGCCCGGCGACTTGGCAGACGCCGCAGGCGTGGCCGATGCACGGCTCGTGGGTGTCACGCGTGGGCCGCGCATTCGGCGGGAGCGACCGGGATTGCGACCCCAGGGCCGCAAGGGGGCGGCGGATCACGTGGAATCGGGATTCTTCAGCCCCATCCCTCAAACACCTAAAAATAGAAGGGGATGCCCTCCCGCTTGAAGAAGGCCTTCTCGTCGGCCAGGAACTCGTCGCCGAGCCGCTCGAAGCCGCCTTCCGACGTGAAGGCCTCCAGAAAGGTGTCGACCTGTTGGCGAAGCGGTTCATCGTCGCGGCGGAGGCCGATCGCCCAGGTCTCCTCGCGGAACGGCCGCAGCAGCGGCCGCGTCGTGTCAGGGTGACGCTTGTGGCTGCGATAGACGGAGAGCGAGTCATAGATGAAGGCGTCGGCCCGGCCCTGAGCCACCTCCATGACGGCCGCCGATTCCTTGTCGAGCACGAGCAGTCTCGCCTTGCGGAGGTTGGTCGCGACGTAGTGGTGCCCGGTCGTGCCCTTCTTGACGGCCACGATCCTTCCCTCCACGTCGAGATCGTCGGCCGAGGCCACCGGCGACCGGGTGCCGGCCAAGATCGCCAGCCCGGTGCGGAGGTAGGGAGTGGAGAAGGCGATCGATTTGGCCCGTTCCGACGTGGCGGTCATGGAGGAGATGATGCAGTCGATGCGGCGGGTCTTAAGGGCCGGAATCAGCCCGTCGAAGGCGATGTTCTCGATCACGAGCTGGCGGCCCAGCCGTGCCGCCAGCGCCTCGGCCAGCCGCACGCTCACGCCGGTCGGCTTGCCGGCGGCATCGGTCATCTCGAAGGGCGGGTAGGAGAGTTCCATCCCCACACGCAGCGGCTCGGCGGCCATGGTGCCGCTCGTCATGACGATCACGACCGCCAGGATCGGGAGATACCGCATGGCCACGCACTCCGGAGACCGAACCAGACCGTCTCCACAATAGCAGGCGGCACTCAGGCGGCGCTGCGGACGGTGGCCGCTGCGGCGGGCACGGGCACCATGCGAGCGTGCTTGACGAGCCGATAGCGGCGGCCCCGCCAGTGGACGTGACGGATCACCAGCGGTGCGAACCACCCGGCGAGGTAGATCGCATCCTTGAGGGGGATCGACAGCGTGTACACGGCCGCGGGCCAGCCGCCCCGCAGCACGCGCATCGCCGTCGCCTCCAGCACGATCCGGCTGAGCATGACTGCTGGGGCGAGCATGGCCCAGGGCGTGGCCAGGAGCAGCAAGGCCCAGGGCAGCGGGTTGAGGAGAAGTTCCAGCGGATAGGCGGCGGGGGCGATCCGCGTCCGCAGCATCGCGTGCCGCACGTGCCGCTGCCAGAGCCCGCGCCACGACCAGGTGCGGTGCACGATCCGCACCGGCTCCGGTGAGAGCACGACCCGCCAGCCGGCCAGGCCGACCAGCCGAGCCAGCGCTGAGTCGTCGGCCGCGCTGTCGCGCACCGCCGCGATGCCACCCACGTCGGCTAGCGTTTCGCCACGCACCCATTCCCCCTTGCCGTTGACCGCGTGCTGGCCCGTGAGGAGCGTCGCGCCGATTGCCAGCACGCCTGCCAGGTCGTTGTAGTGCAGGTTCTCGATCGCGGCGGGCAGCGTCTCCTCGCCGATGCCCACCACCGCCTGGTAGACGAGCCCCGCCCGCGGGTCGTCGAAAGCGGGCAGCACGCGACCCACCTCGTCGGATCGGATCCGGACGTTAGCATCGGAGAGGAGCAGGATGTCATGCCGAGCGTGAGGCACCAGCCGCTCCTGCAGGCCGACCTTCGGGTTGGGGGCGTCGTGGTTGGCGCCCACGACGATGGCCACGTCGCGATGCGGATGGCGGCGGGCGAGCCGGCGGACGATTTCGAGGGCCGGGTCCGCCGGGTCGGCGGCACCGAACACGAGTTGCAGCGGCTCGTGCTCAAGTCGGAAGAACGAGTCCAGGTTCTGCTCCAGATCGTCGTCGACGCCGCAGAGCGGCTTGATCACCGTCACGCCCCGTCCGGGGCCCGCGACGCGTGGCCACCACGCCTGGCGAGCCCGCCATGAGACGACGAGCGACCAGGCCAGCACGAACAGGCCCAGGCTTGCGGTGGCGAGGCCCGCGATCAGCACCGTGGTGACGTTCATACGCCGACCCGAATGGTCCGGCCGATGATGGACTTCCCGATCGGTCGGGGAGGGTAGCGGGCGGCCGCGGGGCGCTCAACCCCGACCGGCCAGCCGTCAGGGCCGCGGGGCCTCGGACGCGGCCT
>VGYP01000269.1 GCA_016872955.1 Planctomycetota bacterium | reverse complement strand
TGCACCACGCGGCAGCGGACGCGATCGCCGGACCGGGCGGTCACCAGCAGGCTGATCGTGCCGTCGGCCAGCATCACCGAATCACCCGGCGAGAGTTCGTCGACCAGCGGCTCGTAGGTGACCGTCAACTCTCCGGCGGTCGCCTCAGCCCCGCGGACGAAGGTCACCTCCGCCCCTTCCGTCAGTTCGGCCATGCCGCCCGGCAACTCGCCGAGGCGGATCTTCGGTCCGGCCAGATCGGCCAGCACGCCGACGGGCCTGGCGAGGGCCTCCGAGACCCGACGGACTCGCGCCAACGATTCGGCATGCTCCTCGATCGAGCCGTGGGCCATGTTGAGGCGGAACACGTCGACGCCCGCCTCGACCAGGCCGCGGATGGCATCCTCTGCCCGCGAGGCGGGTCCCAGGGTGGCCACAATCTTGGTGCGAACGATCTCCGGAGGCGACGGGGCATCGGGGGGCATGGCGGGCATCCTGCGGCGGAAAGAAAAACGCGGTCCGCCCGGGGGCCGGATGGTACCATTCTCCGCCGAAAAGCAGTGCTGGCGGAGGCGGGAAGGCAACGGCGATGTGGCATGGCAGGCGAGTGCTCGTGGCTGGCGGCACGGCCGGATTCGGCCTCGTGCTGGCCCGACATCTGGCGCGGGCCGGGGCCAGCGTGATCCTCGTGGGCCGGTCCGACGAGGGCGTCCGACGGGGCGTCGAAATCTGCGAACGTGAGGGGGCCAGGGCGGCGACCGTCCGCGGCCTGGCCGCGAACCTGGAGGCGGCCGGAGAGGGCGAACGCGTGGCGGCCGAGGCGGCCGCGATGCTCGGCGGCATCGACGACGTCTTTTTCTGCGTCGGCCGATCGGGGCGGGCGGCGATCTTGAAGACCGACCGCGGCACGCTGCAGTCCTTTCTCGACGCCAACCTGCTGGCGGCCGTGGAACTCACGCGGGCCGTGGCCGACCACCTGGCGGCGTCGTCCGGGCACCTCGTCTACATCGGCAGCCTCGCCGGCAAACTGGTCACGCCCTTTCTCGGACCCTACGCCGTCGCGAAATCCGCCCTGGCCGCCTATGCTGACGCGGTCCGCCGCGAACTCGCCCCGCGGGGTGTCCACGTGATGCTGGTCTCGCCGGGCCCGATCGCCAGAGCGCCGGACGATCCCAGCGGCGGGCGGGCAGCGGAACGTTATGCGCGAGAGGCTGCCGCCGCCGGACTTCCTCCAGAAGCCACGGCACCGGGCGGAACATCCCGACTTCGGCCGCTTCCTCCCGACACGCTGGCGGCCGCCATCCTGCATGGCTGTCGGACGCGGACATACGAGGTCGTGCGGCCGCGGCTGGCAGCCCTGGTCGCCGGACTGATCGAGTGGTTCCCGAACTGGGGCCGGGGGCTGCTCGACGGTCGCCGGTAAGGCCATGCGGGGCGGACAGGCCATGGGAGGCCGTCAGCTCGAGGCCCCCAACGCATCAAGAAACGCGCACAAAAAACTTTTTCGATTGCCGAGGGACCTCGTCCACCGGCCTCTTAATCGGCTCACTGTGGCCATTAAGCTTCCCTGGATCACCCGGGTTTCCAGGGCCTGGTTCCCACGGACGTTTTTTCCGCACGGCCTATTCGCGATGTTGGCCAGCCCACATCGTTCCCGGAGGTTCGCCGACCATGATCTCGAAGTTCTTCACCCGTGGCGGCTGGCGGCCGAGCGTCGGCAGCGGAACGCCGCGGAGCGGCTCGAAGACCGTTGCCTGGTCGCCAACACGGTCGGCGTGACGATCAACAACGCGGCCGAGGCCTTCCGCGGCTACACGCTCTTGGAAGACCTCCGCCGAGGCCGTGCAGGCGGGCCGGCGTCCCGACGGCGTGCCGGTTGCGCCCGGCATGGGCGGGGTCCGCGAACTCTGGCTCGACATGCTGATCGAGGTTCAACCCAACCAGCCGCCGACGGGCCAGAGTTACGCCGAAGGTGGCGAGATCGTCTGGCAGTGGAACCTCTGGGACCAAGATCCAGGACATCGATCGGTCGAAGGACAACTACGGCATCGTCGCGGCGAATGTCCAGCGGATCGACCTCGACTATTTCGTGACGGGCGACGTCATGGGGGGCGTGCCCGCCGACTGGACCCACTTCAATGCGGTCGACTACCACCCGGACCTGACCAAGCCGAGTTTCTCGAGCGTCGTCGAACTGACGCTGCCGGCCAAGCCCCAGCAGTGGCATCTGGCGGACTCGGCGGCCGGGACGGTCCGATCCTTCCACGTCGGCGTGGTGCCGGCCACGTGGGTGCCGCTCCGCGGCGACCGGAACGGCGACGGTGTCGACAGCGTCGGGTTCTACAACCCCGCCACGCGGACCTTCCAGCTGCACAACCGGCTCGACGACGCGATGACGTCGGTGATCACGGCCCGGGCTCGCTACGCGGGCCCGACCTGGTGACCGATCACCGGGACCTGACGGCCGCGGCCCGCGACGACGGGCGTGAAAACCTGCCTCCTGTGGTAGGGTAAGGTGGTGGGGCCGGTGGCGGCGGCATACCTTCACGAGGAGCGAGGCAACGATGGCGCAGGGGAGCGAGGCGTTCACGGGCATCGGCAGGATCGGCTACGAGGGGCCGACCACGAAGAACATGCTGGCCTTCCGGCATTACGACCCCAACGCGCTCGTCGAGGGCAAGCCGATGCGCGACCACCTGCGGTTCGCCGTCTCCTACTGGCACGCCTTCCGCGGCACGGGCTCGGACCCGTTCGGCCCGGGCACGATGATCCGCCCCTGGGAAAGCGGTGCTGATTCGCTGGACATGGCCCTGCGGCGGGTCGACGTGGCCTTCGAGTTTCTCGAGAAACTCGGTGTCGACTTCTACTGCTTCCACGATCGCGACGTGGCTCCGGAAGGGGCCACCCTCGCCGAGGCCAACAAGCACCTCGACGCGGTGGCCGACCGGTTGCTCGCCCACCAGCAACGCACCGGCAAGAAGCTGCTCTGGGGCACGGCCAACCTGTTCAGCAATCGCCGCTACGTGCACGGTGCGGCCACCAGTCCCAACGTCGAGTCGTTCGCCTTCGCCGCCGCCCAGGTGAAGAAGGCGCTCGAGGTCACCCACCGGCTCGGCGGCGCCGGCTATGTGTTCTGGGGCGGCCGCGAGGGCTACCAGTGCCTCTGGAATACCAACATGGAGCGGGAGCTCGCCCATCTCGCCACCTTCATGCACATGGCCGTCGAACATGCCAAGGCGATCGGGTTCCACGGGCAGTTTTACTTCGAGCCCAAGCCCCGCGAGCCGATGAAGCACCAGTACGACTTCGACGTGGCCACCTGCATCAACTTCTTACGCACGTACGGCCTTGAGAAACACGTCAAGATGAACATCGAGACCAACCATGCCACGCTGGCCGGTCACGAGATGCAGCACGAGCTCGAGTACGCGGGACTGCAGGGCTTCCTCGGCTCGATCGACGCCAACACGGGCGACACGCTCGTGGGCTGGGACACCGACCAGTTCCCGACGAACGTCTACCTGACCACCCAGGTCATGTATTCGATCCTCAAGTACGGCGGCCTGGCACCCGGTGGCGTCAACTTCGATGCCAAGGTCCGCCGCGAGAGCTTCGAGCCGGTCGACCTGTTCCATGCCCACATCGGCGGGATGGACGCCTTCGCCCGCGGGCTCAAGATCGCCGCCGCCATGCGGGCCGACGGCGCCGTCCAGAAACTCGTCGAGGAGCGTTATGCCTCCTGGTCCGGGCCGCTCGGTCAGCGGATCGAGGCTGGCAAGGAGACGCTGGCCTCGCTCGAGAAGGAGATGCTCGCCAAGGGCGAGGCGGCCGCCTGCACCAGCGGTCGGCAGGAACTCTTCGAGAACGTCATCAACTGCTACCTCTGACCGGGCTCCCTCGCGAGCCTCAGGCGTTCCCATGGCTCAGGGCTGCCCAGACCCCGTCGCCGGGCGTTTGCCGCGGGGCTCCGGCCTCATGGCAGGCCGACCACGGTGGCGGCGACGGGCGACGGAGATCCGTCGGCGGTCGGGCGTCTGGATCGTGCTGGCGGGTCTCTGGGCGGCGGCCGTCACGAGTCCGGCCCGGCCAACGCCCCCGGCCGACCTGGCCGGCGGCCGCTGGCGACTCGAGGCGATCGAACTGGTCGACGGACGGCGGCTGGAGGGGCTCGTGCTGCGGGC
>VGYP01000268.1 GCA_016872955.1 Planctomycetota bacterium | reverse complement strand
GGTGTTCTTTCGTACTGAGTCCGACGCAACGGAAATGTGAGCGCGAACGCTTTCGTCGCGTCAGCCCTCGGCGTAGACCTCCGACGGGGTGCGGTAGCCGAGGGCTTGGTGGGGCTGCTCGTCCCGGTAGAAGTCGAGGTACTTCCCCAGCGACTTCTCGGCCTGCCAGCCGTCGGCGTAGTCCCGCAGGGAGACCTCCTCGTCCTTGACCGTCCGCCGGAGCCGCTCGACGAAAACGTTGTCGAGTGCCCGGCCGCGACCATCCATCGAAATGGCCACGCCGCTCTTCTCCAATCGGCTCGTGAAGGCCGACGCCGTGAACTGGGCTCCCTGGTCCGTGTTGAAGATCTCGAGCCGGGATTGCGACAGCGCCGCGTCGAGGACTTCCACGTAAAAGTCGCCGGTGAGCGTGTTTGAGAGCCGCCACGATAGGACGTTGCGCCTTAGACACGGGGAAAGTCCGCCCCGGATCAGGTCGCGGCTAGGCTCGGCCCGGCCCAGCCGTTACGGTGAAGAGAATCTGTGAAACACGACGCGTCGCTTGTATCCTGCGCACGTTGCCGATCGCCTGGAGCCGACGTGATGCGACTGGAACCGGGGCTCGCCGCCGCGCTCGCCCGAGTGGCGATTGCCAACGTGTCACGGCCCTTTCCGCACAAACTCGACCACCTGCTGGCCGACGCGGATTCCACGGCGGCCGATCACGTCGTCCGCCATCCGGTGTTTTGCGGCGCGTACGACTGGCATTCGGCCGTGCACATGCACTGGCTGCTCGCCCGGATGCTGAGGCTCTTCCCGGCGGGCGAGGCCGCGGCCGAGATTCACGGCACGCTCGACCGTCGACTGGGAGCTGGTGGACTAGCGACCGAACGAGCCTATTTCGCCTCCCCGGCGGGGCGGACCTTCGAGCGGCCCTACGGCTGGGCCTGGCTGCTAGCGCTGCGGGCGGAGGTCGGTCGGCTCGCCCGTGGTGACGAGCGGGCGGTGGCCTGGGCAGCGGCGGTCGATCCGCTGGCCCGCGACCTGGCGACGCGACTGGCCGCCTTTGTCCGCTCGGCAGGCTATCCCGTCCGCTCGGGAACCCACGGCAATACGGCCTTCGCCTGCCTGCTGGCCCTCGACTACGCCGGGGAGTGCGGCGACCGCGACCTCGCCACGGTCATCCGTCACGCCGCTCTGCGATGGCACGTCGGCGACCGGGACGCACCGACCGCCTACGAGCCGTCGCTCACCGACTTCCTGTCACCGGTTCTCTGCGCGGCGGCCCTGATGGCCGAGGCGCTGCCGGCGGAGTCGTTCGCCGCCTGGTTCGACGACTACCTGCCCGGCGGCGTCGGCCGGCTGGCCGAGCCGACGGTGGTCGGCGACCGTAGCGACCCGCAGGTGGCCCACCTCGACGGACTTGGCCTGTCGCGGGCCTGGTGCCTGCGACGGATCGCCTCGGCGCTGCCCGCCCACCATCCGCGGTCGGCGGAACTCCGCGCGGCGGCCAGCGGCAATCTCGAGCCGGCCCTGCCGCATGTGATCGGCGGCGACTATGCCGGGGAACACTGGCTGGCCACGTTCGCGGTCTTGGCGCTCGAGGCATGACCGAAGACCGGCCGGGAGAGGTACGAATGGTGCTTCATGGCGGAGTTGGACGGGAGCGTGTGCGGGTGCCCCTACCGGGCATTCTCGCGCTGGGCTGCCTGCTGGCCTGCGCGGCGGGCGGCCACGCCACCGGCCAGCCGCCCAGCATCGTGGTGATCCTCGTCGACGACCTCGGCTGGGGTGATGGCTCCTGCTTCGGGGACACGGGGGCCCGGACACCGGCCATCGACCGGCTGGCCACCGAGGGGATCTGCTTCATGCAGTGCTACGTCAACTCGCCCATCTGCTCGTCCTCGCGTGTAGCGCTTTCGACCGGCCCGTATCCGCAGCGATGGCGCATCGGTTCCTACCTCGATGCCCGCGCCGTCAATGCGCAGCGCGGCATCGCCCAGTGGCTCGACCCCACGGCCCCGATGCTGGCGCGATGGCTCGGTCGGGCGGGCTACCGCACCGGCCACTTCGGGAAGTGGCACATGGGCGGGCAGCGGGACGTCGATGACGCGCCCCCCATCACCGCGTACGGGTTCGACGCCTCGCTGACCAACTTCGAGGGCATGGGGCCCAAGCTCCTGCCGCTGACGCTCGCGTTCGGCGGCAAGCGGGGGCGGATCTGGGGGGACGCGGAGCAGCTCGGCGGTGGCGCGACGATGTGCATGGGCCTCACTGGCTGCCCGTGGAACGCTTCGGCCGTGACCGCCGGGCGATGTTCCACGCGGTGCTCGAGGAGATGGACCGGCAGCTCGACCGCCTCTTTCGCCACGTCCGCGAGACGCCGGCGCTCCGCAACCACACGCGCATCCTAGTGAAGTCCGACAACGGGCCGCAGCCGGGCGTCGGATCGGCCGGTCCCTTTCGCGGCGCCAAGACGACGCTCTACGAGGGGGGCATCCGCTCGCCGCTGATCGCCTGGGGGCCGGGCGTAATCGCGGCCGCGGCCGCAGGTCGTGGCATGGCATCGCGACCTGCCGGCCGATCGCGGTCCGGAACTCGGCAGCGGCGGTGCGGCTGCGCGGCCGCGGTAGCCGCCGGCGGACCGGTGGTGGAGGCTGGGCCACGCCGGCACGCGTGGGCGACGTGTTGTGGCTCGCCGCGTAGACTGCCGGCATGTCGACCGCCCTCGTGGGAGAGCCCGAGCCGATCGGAGACGTGGCCGTGGCGGTGCGGATCGAGGCTGAGTCGGCGACCGCCACGCTTCGCCGCGTGCGGGCCGTCGCCGAGGCGATCCTGACGGCGGCCATTCCGGGCGGGATCGACGTGGTGGCGAGTCCTGGTCGCGTGAGCGTGGCCTACGACCCGCTCGCGATCGACGGGCTCGAGTCCTTTCGAGCCGTCGTCGCGAACGCGGCGACCGCGGCCGCCGCCGGCCGCGAGGCGGCCGGGGTGATGCACGAGATTCGCGTGGCCTACGACGGTCCCGACCTCGACGAGGTCTGCGGGCGGCACGGCCTCGATCGGTCGCGATTCATCGCCGCCCACACCGACCCTGACTACCTGGTGGAGGCGATCGGGTTCCTGCCAGGCTTCGGCTATCTCGCCGGGCTTCCCCCGGCCCTGGCCCTGCCGCGGCGGGCGACGCCGCGTTTGCAGGTGCCGGCCGGATCGGTCGGCATCGGCGGTGGCCAGACGGGCGTCTATCCCTGCGTTAGCCCCGGTGGCTGGCACCTCGTGGGCCACACCGACGAGGCGCTCTTCGATCCGCGGCGGCCGCGACCCGCGGTCTTGGCGGTGGGCGACCGCGTCCGCTTCGTCGCGACGGCCGACCTGCCGCCGCCCGCCCCGCCCAGCCGGGACTCGGCCGCGCCGACGCGTGCCGACTCGGCGATTCGTGTCGTCGCGGGCGGCCTGTTCACGACCATCCAGGATCTCGGCCGGCCCGGTCATCGTGCCGGCGGCGTGCCGCTCTCCGGCGCGGCCGACTCGGTGTCGCTGCGGCTGGCGAATCTGCTGGTCGGGAATCCCGAGGGTGCGGCCGCCCTCGAGTGCACGCTGGTCGGGCCGACGCTGCGATTCGAACGGGACGCGGTGGTGGCCTGCACGGGGGGAGACTTTCCCGGCCTGCCGACCGGGGCACCGGTGCGTGTGGCGGCGGGCACCGTCCTCGACCTCGGCCATGCGCAGGTCGGCTGCCGAGGATACGTGGCCGTCGCGGGAGGCATCGATGTCGAGCCGGTGCTCGGCAGCCGCAGCACGCTGGCATCGGCGGGGATGGGAGGGGGCGTGGGCCGCCCGCTCGCGGCGGGGGATGGGCTGGCCCTGGGCGAACCGCTTGCACCGCCCGCCGACCAGATCCGCGTGGCGGAGGCCTGGCGATCGGCCGCCCCTGGCGTGCGGCAGCGGCGCGGCGATCGACGAACGAGCGTGTTGAGAATCGTGCCGGCCGCGCGGCCGGAGCGGTTCGCCCGCAACGTCTGGTCGCGGTCGTTTCGCGCGAGCAGTCGCTCCGATCGGATGGGGGTGCGGCTCGACGGCGACACGCTCGACGCCCCGGCGGCAGGGCTGCCGAGCGAGGCCGTGTTTCCCGGCACGGTGCAGGTGCCCCCCGACGGCCGGCCGATCGTGCTGCTCGCCGATGCCCAGACGATCGGCGG